>JAVCCH010000140.1 GCA_030765535.1 Candidatus Tenebribacter davisii | reverse complement strand
GTGATATTCACAGGGCCTTACTGCCTTAGAATGACAGGGTTTGGTAGATTCTTTACAGGGTTCGGAGTGTTCGCAATGATGAATATGACGACTAATTTAATGATAATTGGTATGGGGTAGGTGATGAGTGAGCGGACTCAATACAGAAGCAAAATAGATGAGATAGTTTGTAAATCCGGATTATCTGGGTCTTCTATAGCCAGAGAGATGGGCATTACAACAAATAGAATTATAGCGCTTAGACGCGCAACCGACCACAGTATATCAATTGATGACGTCTCCTCTTGCGAGGCGGCAATCGTACGGTTAGGTGGAATAGTTCAAAGCAAATCCGACGATGATATTGAAAAACTTAGATTTCACCTGGGTAAAGTTACGGAAATTATTGACAGGATAAAGAGGGCGTGAATGACTAAGGAATATATAACTCTGCAAGAGTACGATGAGAGGCATACTTGGCCGACTATTCATGGGCTTAGACATTTAATAAGAAACATAGAAACGAACGGCCTTGGAGAAACAGATATTATCGCCAGGGTTGGACGAAGGATATTAATTGACGAGAAGGGATTTATGGAGTGGGTAGGGAAGCGAAGGAAATGAAAGAAAAAGAAAGGCTGTCTAAAATAACAAACCTTGATGAATTAATGGACACCATAACCGAAGGAGATATGAGCGCCCATTTGGTTTATACGGCGATGATTAAGGCGTGGGACATTGGTTATGTTGACGGATATGAAGATGCGAAAGAGGCAGAAAAAGACGCATCCTTAAGATGGTTAGAGGATTAAAAAGGAGGTTAACGTGCTCGTTCTTACCCGGAAAGCAGGGCAAAAGTTACTGATAGGTGACGATGTGGAGATTATCTTCTTAAACTCGTACGAGGGTCAGTTTAAGGTAGGGATTGACGCACCCTTAAGCGTTAAGATTTTAAGGAGTGAGATAAAGAAATATCCAGAGAAATTTAAAGGTGTAGAGTTATCCACAAATTCTGAGGATAAGCCTGTGGAAAACAAGGTAAATATATATTACAAGACCAAAGTGAAGCCATGGAAAGATGTGTGAGCTCTACGGTTGAGCGATTATCATCACGTCGTGTTTTAATTGCTTCCATCTTGAATAGGATTCGCTGAAATTGGGTGAATCCATCCAGTCTGAGGCTCTTGCGCTAGACTCAACAACAGTTAAATCGCTAACTTTAATTATCTCTTCAACCAGCCACATTTTATAATAAAATTCATCCCCCATAAGCTTTCCATTCCTCGTTATTTGACTTCATGTTATTAGAAGTGCAATTTGGAAGTAAGAAACAAATCGGACTTTAACATGTTTAAGTTAAGAAAAATAAAGTGGAGATGGCTCCCTGCTGATATTTTAATCGGCTTAGATGTTTTACAAAACACAGTAAACCATACGGCTTATGACGCAATCGGAGGGTACCTAGGTTGCGACCCAGCCTTTATAAACTCCATAACCTCGATGATTGAACTTGCTCGATTCGTAATGCTGGCTCATAACTCAAAACCTTAGCTTTTAAAAATTACGCCCTAATATTTTTTTAATTTCGCTTATAGCAGCGTCTCTGCCTTTAATGTGGCTATATTTTTCGTGCTCATTGTCGTGACGGCTTGTGTTGTTTTTTGATTCAGGTTTTTCGATTGAATCATGAAGATTTCCTTGCTTATGAAGCTTTGTTGCATGTTTATAGTTTTTTGAAAACTCTGGGAGCGTTGATTTTCTAGGTTCTATTCTCATCCTCCACGCTCCTGTGGCAGCCCATGCGTGACGCACAGAGGGGTGACTCCATTCTTTCTCTGTCTGGCATGGGTGACTATTCCGGCAAGCTTGGTCGTAAGCATCCTCTAGTCGCGGGTATTCGCCTGAGAAAGAAAAATCTTCATTCCACTGAAGGAATTCTTTTAGTCTAGGGGTGTAAATTGGAGACTCTAATCTTGTGTTTTTAATTCCCGCCTCACATTGCTTGATATCCGTTAGCCCTAAGTCGCTAAAAGCGATAATCCATTGCGTTTTCTCGAAAGATAACTTATTTGCATCTGAATATTGCTTCTCAAACCCCCTACAAACTCCAAAGAAGTACTTAAACAAAGAGTTAACCACCTTAGTGGACATAGGGCATAGGTTTGAATTTTTCGTCTCACCAGCGCCTTTTATTGGGTCTGATTTATTTATGAAATCTGAAATATGCTTTGTCATTATGCGTTACCCACTGAGTCAAACGTCCAGTTACTTGAAGAATTACTCTTGACCGAGCTCTGGATGTCATCTGCCCACCTCTCTTGATTTAAGTAGGTTTTTGGGTCTGGCGCATAACCACGTAACCATGAATCGTCATAATTAACTTGACGCACTAACTTTTCGATTACTTCTTTTGCTATTTCATCCATATTTTTTTTATTCCATAAATCTAGACATACCTTCCTGGCTTTCTTTTTCGGGTAAATATGCCAAAACTTAATAAACAACCCACTCTCCCCCTTGGGGTGGTGGTTTTTATTTTTGGGATTGGTGCCTGTTGCCCTGGGATTGGTGCCCATTGCTCTAGGGTTGGTCCCTTTCTGTCTCGGAGTTAAATTTTTATTATTTTTTACTTGGACTATAGGGGCGTTTGTATCTTTTTCTTTTATTTGTATATTTCTTTCCTTTGTATGTGTCGGATTCACCAGGAGGTGGGTTTTACCAGAAGTAGGATTCTCAGGAACCTGGTGCTCACCACATGACGGATTCTCAGGAACCTGGGAGTAAAGTTCAGTTTCCCAGTGGGTTATATGTCCTTTCTCGTCTCTCACTGACCTCTTATTATACAGCTTTGCCTCTTTCAGTATATTTAAGCATTTCCGCACGTAGTCGCGACCTCTTTTAAACCTTTTCATAATGTCTTGTTCTTGTACAATCCAATCCTCTGGTTTGCTAGCAAGATATAAATAAATTCCAAGCGCGGAATCATTAGGTATCGCTTCAATCGTTTTATTCCATACTCGAGTATATGGCTCGACGTTTCCTTTGTGCTTCAAGTAACTTGCTTTCTCTATGCTCACTTATTTCTCCTGTTATTAACCCCCCTTTCCGTGGGGTATTAGTAAAACTTAGACGATAAAAATACTACGATTTCTCGCATAATTATTTATCTTAAAGGGTTGATGTATAAATTTTGTGTGATATACTTTGAACATATTTAACGCACCTCTTTTGTGTTAAGTGTACTCACCTCGCCATGATGGTCGGGTGGGTGGTAACAACCGCTCTCTTAAGCGCTGTTACTTTTGACCGCTCCCCTTACCCGTAGATTGGTTGGGAGCTGTCAATATCCTCACATTACTTTAAATACATAAGAAGATCAAACACTTACAATGACTTTATTTCAGGCGTAAAAAAGCCCTGGAATGAGCAGGGCAGGAGGGTCGAGAGTAATATTTTACCAATTACCTTAACCTTTTCATTCGACTGTATCAACTTCATTTACAACTAAACTCTCTTTAGGTTTCTCATTCTCCTTTCCGCTGAGTGCTGCCGAGCGAGATAACCACATACACGACTCTTGTAGATGTCTCATTGCTAAGGTTTTCTCGGCGTTCGGACCTAGTTCTTTATTAAGCGTTACCCAGAACCTTTCGTAACTTGCCTGTATTTCTCCAATTACACTTGCCGTTTTACCGTCCGTATGTATCTTTCTAAAAAGTGGTTTGTAAGCCATTATGAATCCTTAGTTTGTATTTTTTATGTCTGAGATGGCATCTAGATGGTTTAGTCGTCTGGCTATCTCTTCGCGCTGTGAGTTCTTTAGCGGCTTAACGTGTCCCAACTCACCTAAGTCAACGTCACTACCGTGAAGGGCCATGATGAATGCTGTATAGAGCTCTTTTATAAAGAAACTGCTGCTTGCTTTTGAGTTATTCATGAAAAAAGTTTCATGGATATTTAATCCTCTCCCAATAAAGAGGTTTTTTAATCCATTTCTCAGGAAATACTCATAAGAAAGCAAATGACAAATCATCACGATGATTTACAATCAAACAAACTTTACACAACACCCCACATTTAGGCTATAATCATTAGTAATACACCCGCCAAGCTTCTATTGACTACGGTCGAAAGCTCAAATCGCGCGGGTTTTTTTATACCTAAAATCAGGTGACCCGTTGTGACAGTCTTCACCAAACCAGCAATTCCTCCGATACAACAGTTAGAACTTCTTAAGCAACGTGGATTAACTATTTTTGATGAGCCTCGCGCATTATGCTTTCTTGAAGCCGTTAGCTTTTGAAGTAAAACCCAACCTCTGAACAATCCTCGTCTCGCCTTACGCTTGTGACGTTCGTGGAGTTAATCAGCTCTTTAACCTCATTTTTCTTGTCATAAATCTCAATCCACATGTTTCACCGCCTTAAGTTTCTTTTTCGTTGCAATCTCAATTCTTTGTTGAGTTGAGAACGGTATGTGTCCAATCTTATTCCAGTAATTATACGTACTTCTACATAGGTATAATTTTCGCATTGCTTCTGCCCAGTTTCCCTTGAAGTGATTATGTACTTCATTAATTGTCATAAGTCCCCCTGTTTTTATGTGTTTATTATGTCGTAATTTATGTATAATGTCTATGGGTTTGGAGTAACAACAATAGGATGAATATGAAATTTAAAGACGGGGAGCATTCGATATCAATCGATGACTATCACTTCTCAGGCGGGATATCGAGAAGTAGCTTAATGTTGATGAACAAGACGCCATATCATTATTGGTATGAGAATGAATCAGGGCAAGCAAAGCCAAGGACGGCAACCCCAGCAATGATTCTAGGTGAGTTAGTTCACACGCTATGTTTAGAGCCTGAGTTTTACGATGATAGGTTTGCGGTAGGTCCGGACATCAAGAAAACAACAAAATCAGGAAAGGAAGCCTGGGCAGAATTTGAATCAGAACTTAAGGGAAGGGAGTCTATTAAGGTTTCAGAATATGAAAAAGCGCAAGCTATGGCTTCTTCATTTAGGTCTGAAGCGGTTTGCTCCTCAGTTATCCAAGGCGCTAAGTTTGAGAAATCAATATTTTTTACCCATGAGTCTACGGGATTGCAATGCAAAGCACGCCCTGATATTTGGAAGGGCTCAGTAATTGGTGATTTAAAAACAACTGAAGATGCGGGATTACGTCAATTCCAAAATAGCGCACATAAATACGGATATTTTATCCAAGCAGGGATGATGAAGCAAGCTATCGCTAGTTTAGGTGAAAGCATGGAGATGTTTGCTTTTCTTTGTATTGAGAAAGACGCCCCTTATGCTGTAGGGGTTTATCCAATTAGCGCTGAAGCGCTGGATTATGGTTCTAATTTGTTTGATAGCCTAATGCGAAAACTTAAAGAGTGCAAAGACTGTGGAAGTTGGCCCTCATATCAGACGGAAGAGCTTCAATTACCGGGATACCTAAAGGAGAGCAACGAATGAAAGAAATAGAAAGCGTTATCTGCCCAGAAACAGGCGCAAGAATTTATCCGAACGATAGAGTGTATGGTAGTTTTGATTTAAAACCTGCGGGGGCTAAAAGTAAAACGCCTGAAAAAGTAACTCAACGTGATGGAAACATCAAAAGCAGCTTGTTTTCTGTTGAGAACTTCGAGCATTACATGAATGTAGCTACGCAGCTAGCCAAAAGCTCACTGGTACCGAAAGGAATGCAAGGAAAGCCCGCTGATATCTTAATCAGCATGGAAATGGGGCTTCAAATCGGCATACCAATGATGCAGGCGGTCCAAGATATTGCAGTTATAAATGGCAAGCCAACAATGTATGGTGATGGACTTTTAGCTGCCGTCCAAGGACACCGAGATTATGAATGGATTAAAGAAACTATTTCTAAGGATTCTGGAGATAATCGCTGCGCCATTTGCGTCATCAAAAGAAGAAATCATGAAGAAAGAGCGGTCCAGTTCAGCGTAGCAGACGCAAAGAAAGCTGGATTATGGGGAAAGCCTGGCCCTTGGTCTCAGTACCCCGATAGAATGTTGCAAATGCGAGCCCGTGGTTTCTGTATTCGCGATTTATTCTCAGACGCTTTGCGAGGCATTAAAACAGAGGAAGAAGTGAGTGATTATATTGATGGTGAAGTTAAGTATAAATCCAATGCTGTTCTCGATATGCTGAAACCTAAGATGATAACGGAAGCTCAGTTGAGTACCATTCTAGATTTAATTAATTCATCAGAAATGAACGAAGATAGAGTATCTAAAGCTAAGACGCACTTTGGCGTCTCTAAGTTTGAAGAACTAACTGAAGGTCAATCGAATGAGTTTATTTCTATTTTAAATAAAGGGGTTTCAAAATGAGTTACTTTGAAAAAAGCGCTCTAGCACTTATGTTTATCGGTGTGACTTTTAGCGCTGCAATTCTTCTGTCATCAATCTCAACTAGGACTGATATCCGTGCGTTTATTAATGATTTATCTATTTCTGACATCGAAACCCCCCGTGATTTTGTAGTTCAAACAGGCTCCGGTGATGAGTGAGGTTGATGAATTAGGGGAGATGAGTGACGTTGAGTATAAGTTAATTCAAGAGCTTGTTTTAAATGTTGGTAAACTCAGTACTTCTTTGATTCAGGTTTCAGACTCCATTGATGATGTAAGATCTTCTGTCGATAGAGTATGGAGAAGGGCAGAGGATTAACGAGCGGGCCCTTTTTGGGCCCTGTCTTTCTTGTGTTTATAGAATTTACTTTAAGCGAAAAACTCACCGCAATATTCGCACTTGCATTTCCCGTTAAGAGATTCTTTTGGGTCACATATATTACCCGCTTCATCGTAGAAGCATAAATCCCATTTGTGCGAGCATGAATTTTCTTTTTCTGGTTTAGGTGTTAAGCAGGCTTTTTTGTACTCCATTCTGCAAATGCCACTCCAGTACCTTGCTTGGGCCTCAGAAAGCGCCCTTGATGAGCTGTAAGTGAAGCATTCCATGATTGAGTTTGTGTCGGTCTCAATAATTACGTCGCCGTATTCATCTTTGTAAATGTCATTTATTTTTGATTTGCAAATTACAGGGAAAGGGCTTAAATTGCTGTGTTCTGCGTAATAAATAACATCGCCTATTTTGTACGTAGAGTAAGGAGTTGCTATGCCCGTAAGGTGCTTAATTAAGCAATCAATTTTCATGTGCTCTATTCTTGTTTCTCCGAATTGGCAGCTAAACTCAGGCTCCCTATCTTCTCCCATGAAAACTATAGATATATTATAGTTGTCGCTTATATTATCTACAATAATCTTATGAGCGTATTTTAGTTTTTCGTAATCAATCACCTTAAAATCTCCTTTTTATAATAAAATAACCATAAATTACTTCAACTAATCCATTTGAAAATCATCAGCCCGCCCGCTATTGCTAAAGCCATAGGAGTAACCATTAAGATTAATGTAAGGGGTATTACTAAAACCCTTAAAGCGACGACAATAACTCTTCTACCTTTCATCACCTACCCCATACCAATTATCATTAAATTAGTCGTCATATTCATCATTGCGAACACTCCGAACCCTGTAAAGAATCTACCAAACCCTGTCATTCTAAGGCAGTAAGGCCCTGTGAATATCAC
>JAVCCH010000039.1 GCA_030765535.1 Candidatus Tenebribacter davisii | reverse complement strand
GAATATATTTATCCAAACTTGTTATAGTATTATAGGAATCATAATACATGCCGCCGTTTATGGGGCAGGAACCAAATGCTACTGTATATTTTGGTTCAGGCATCTGTTCGTAAGTTCTTATGATCGCAGCTAATGTTTTGGTTGAAACATACCCGGTAATTAAAAACAGGTTTGCCTGCCTGGGAGTTGCAACGGGAATGATGCCGAAACGTTCTGCATCCCATCTGGTAGTAATAGAAGGCGGTATTTCAATAATGCCGCATCCCGTACAAAAATAGACAACATGGAATGAATATTTATTTGCCATTTTACCGGGATTTTTCAACCATTTACCAATTTTATTTCTATCCATATAAATATCCTATATTAATTTACTAGCATAACTATTATCAACCCGACAAAAGATATTAAGGTTGGCCATTTCCATAAATATTTCATTGCCTGCTCAATCCTGAATCTGGGGAAAACAGCATTTACAAAAATCCCGAGAACTAAGACTATCAACATCTTAATTAGGAATATAATTATTCCGAGCAGCACACCCCAAATTGTTCCGGAAATTGGGTTTAGTAATCCGAATAAAGTCCAGCCACCCAGAAATACATCTACAAAAAGAGCAATTGCTGCAAACATATGTAAGGCATGTTGTAAGGTAACGAACGCCAGATGTTTTCCACTGAACTCCGCAATTGGTCCTGATGAAATTTCCTGAACTGCACCTGCAACTTCAAAAGGACGTACGCCAAGAATTGCAGGAAGGATAAGAACATAGGCAATACCCGATAAGACTAAAGCCCAGGAGCCAAAAGCCCATCCTGAATTTGCCTGTATATTCACAATTTCTAATAAAGAAATCGTATGATAATGTGTCATCACAGCCAGAAGGATCAAAAGTAAAGGAAGTTCATAGGCAAACGAAAGCAGAAATTGTCGGGATATGCCGATACTTGAAACCGGATTAGCCGATGCTGCAGCGCTTAGCGCTATCCCAAATGGAGTAAGTAACATCAAATACAAAACAGCCAGTAATCCACCTGAAGTTAAAGCACATAATTGTCCTATTGGAAGAAATAAAATCAAAACTATAGAACCTGTTAATGATAATATTATTCCAAAATCAAAAAGCTTTCCATGGCTTATACCCATCTGACTGAAAGATCTGATCACATCGATAAGAGGTTGAGTAATGGGCGGTCCGTATCTCCATTGAATTCTTGCCATTATCTTTCTGGAAATTCCCAAAAAGAACATTCCTGTAATTAGTGCTAACAATATCGAAACAATTAGGGATATAATAATCATTAAAATATACTCCATATTAATTGTACAAAGATCAGTGAAGCTAAAAACAGCACGATATACATCACATAACTTCCAACATAACCTGTATAAACTTTCCTTACACTATCACAAATACTTCCAATTGCTTCAGCAATTTTCTTGTAAAACACATCAAAAATATCCTTACAATATGGTGAGATCATTCTATATAAAGGTTTATAAAAATCAACTGTGTAGCTATATTTTTCTTTTGGAATTGCTGCACCTGCCGCATAGTTGTCATATTGATCTACTCTTTGAGATTTCCTGCCAGCTTTAAAAATGAACCAGATAATTACTCCGACAACAACAACTGCAGTGAATATATTTACCATATTTAAAATGCCCGTTTCCGAAGTAATTCCCCAAATTGAGATATTTAAAGGTGCGAAACCAAAAGAGCTGACAATTGAATTTATAACTTTTAAAGGAATCCCGGGTAATACTCCAAACAGAATTATTCCGAAGGATAGGATGAGGAAAGGAATCCGCATATTGAGAGGAGCTTTTTTTACATCTTTCATATTTTCTGGCAGCTGTCCCAGAAAAATATTATGTAAGAATTTGTAACTATACAAAATTGTACCCCATGTTCCGAACAATGCTGCAAAAGCCAGTAACGGAGAGCCTTCTAAAATTAGAGTTTTATAAATCAGCCATTTCGAAACAAATCCATTGGTCAATGGGATTCCGATCAAACCTGAAATCCCGATAAAGGCAGCAATAAAAGTAATCGGCATTTTTTTGATTAAACCGCCCAATGAATTTAAATCCCGGATTCCGTTTGTCCTGTATTCGATGGCACCTACAACTAAAAAGAGTAAAGCCTTAAAAAGTGCATGATTGAAGAAGTGGAACATACCGCTGGTAACACTTACACTTGTTCCGAAAACAATTCCAAGAAAGATATATCCTGCTTGTCCGATTGTAGACCAGGCAAGCAGTTTTTTAGCATCATTCTGCATTATGGCAATAAAAGTAGGAACAATGATCGTTATCGCAGCCAGTATTGAAAGCAAAGATCTAAAACTTAATAAACCATGTCCCAGATTCAGGAAGATCTTTGCGCCGATAATAACATATATGAACAAAATGAATCCATACGTTCCAATTTTTATCAACACTCCGGAAAGAATTGCACTGAAAGGAGAAGGAGCTTCGGCGTGAGCATAAGGAAGCCATGTATGAAATGGAATGATTGCATTCTTAACACCAAACCCGATAAAAAACAAGATCATAATAAACAGACTGTAAGTAGGAGTAGCAGAAGCAAATGCTGCTGGAAGTTCAGATATTGTCAGCGTACCGAATGCTGAATAAATTGATAATACACCAACCAGCATAGCCATAGAACCAATAATGGACATCACAATATATTTCATGCCTGCTGCCAGAGCCGGACCTCGTTTGTAGCAGATCATCAGGAATGTACTCCAGCTCATGATCTCCCAAAAGATAAAAAATGTAGCCAGATCACCGGCGAGAACAATTCCCAGCATTGCTGAATTCACCAGCAACAGCATGCAATAATAAAAATCTGTTTTTTCCTTCTGCCTTATGTAAGTTAAAGAAAAAATTATGCTGAGTGCTCCAATGAATGAAATTACTAAAGCAAAAAGCCAGGATAATGTAT
>JAVCCH010000055.1 GCA_030765535.1 Candidatus Tenebribacter davisii | reverse complement strand
AGTTTACTGTTTTCGAATTGAATTCCAAATTTCTCCAAATCTAAAAAGGCAGGAACACCATAACCTCTGCAAGCAGTAACGACATGAATTGCCGCAGGTGTCAAACTTACAATTGCATCCATTTCACCCATAACAATTGTATCTGTCGGGACAAAACTCTCTTTACAAAAACATACTTTTTCACCAAGTTTTTTTGCTTCTAAAGCAGTTGCAGCCGAAAAATATGCTTTAGCAGATACCGCTGTACGAGGTAGAACAGAGATTCCCTTTCCAAAAAATTTAAGAGTCTCTAAAGATGCTCTTTCAATTCTCTCAGAAAATATCTGATTGAGATGATATGGTTTTATCAATTCTATTAAACGTTTTGAACTTATAATCTTTTGTTGAAACAGATCTAGAGCTGAAAGCAATATTGCTCGTCCTGTTAATTCAGAATTATTTAACTGTAAAATAGCAAAAAGATTAGAAATACCATCTGATTCAGCAGCAAATTCAATTGTAACTGGTGATTGCTGTGTAGTTTCCAATTGTGTCAATAATGGTTCAAAATGATATATTGCTGGAAATTCACTTTTTAGAGAATCTCGATCAAAAAACTCATTATCTTCCGCTTTTACCAAACCCGTCATTATCTCTTCTCCAAAGATATTTGGAACACTTTCTATCTGAATTCCCAAACCAGTTCTGGAGTGTCGGCTATATAAAACTCCCGGGTATGACTGTTCATTACGAATTGTCCAAACCATTTTCTGGAAAATGAGAGAAGGATATCTTTTTACATCCCGGAAAAAAGTAAGAAGGAAATCCTGATTTTGTTCATAATAATCATAAGCGCGTTTAACGAAAAATAATACTTGGTATAATGCATCTGTGAGCAGTCTTTTATCACGTACGGCAATTCGATCATATAAAATTTCTATTTGCACTGCTGCATCAATATCTTCCTGGGAGATCGTATCAGAAAATTTACTTGAAAGATGATAATCAATCGTCTGCAGATTATTCAGATATATTTTATTGGCAGCTGTTTTTCCATATATTTTACTCAAAGCGATATATGATTTCCTGGTTACTCCAGCATTTAAAAATGTCGGCATTACGCCTGGAATATAAGACGGCATTGCACTTCGGATAGCAAAGATCAGCGGATCTTCCTCAGAATCTAATTGTTGTTTAGTCATTTGTTCCAGATTCCTGATTGTTTCAATAACATATTTTTCCCTTTCATCGCTGCTTAACAGATCTGATTTAGAAGTAAGAATACAAAAATCGGGAACAGGATAACCAGTTTGAATAAGTTTGAGCAACATCGTACCTTTATGACTTATCAATTCTTCCGTATAATCTTTCTTGCTAATTGACGGTACGACATATCCATTCTCATAAAAAGATAATTTACTCAGATATTTTTTAATATTATTTATATATTTTTTTACTATTTCATCAGCTTGTTTTTGTTTAACTTCATCACCATTTTTTCCAGCAAGTAATAATTCCAATAATTTCAGATTATTAACTTTATTATTCTTGCAAAAATATATACTTTCCAGTAGAGATAGTTTTAACATTCCTCTGGTTTCATCTGTACATTCATACTTTACTTCAACAGGCAGAAATCCCGGTTGATCAACACACATATCACAATCATTATATTCAACCAAACAACTTATAATATTAAAATTTGGATAATTTCCTCTAAAGCTAAATTCTTTTACCATAAATCATTAATTCCTCATAATTATTATTAATTCAAATCATTTTGATATTGATAATTGTCTATTAATAAATTTTACTAATCTGTTCTTTCGATGCTTTAGTTGCTGCACCTCTTCTACATTGTAACTATAGTCTTCATATTTGGGATTTAAAACTTTTTCTGTCCATTCAAGAGCTTTTTTAGCTTTGTTAATTCTACGGATACTAATATTTTGTAGTATTGAGCTATCAAATATCATCTTATTATCTGTCATTATTTATCTCCATAATTTTAAGTAATGAATGTTAATATTTATGTCCAGATTTTTTGTTCTTGACGTAAAAATAAAACTTCTATATATTTTTTTTTAATATAGGATTAATAATAAAAATAAGGAACAAATTATGGAATTAAAGGAAATGTTCGAATCTGTTTACAGAAAAATTCAAAAAGCTGCTGATGTTAAATTTGTATTTGGGGAGATGATCGAGACTAAAGAAAAATCTATTATCCCTGTAAGTTCTATACAATATAGTATTGGAGGTGGAAGTGGTCATGGACCTGATCTATCAAAAATAAAGGGCATTGCCAGTAAAGAGACAGACGAAGTTCCAATAGAGAATAGACCTGGCGGTAAAGGTGTTGGAGGCAGATTTTCAAATGATCCTTTAGGTGTATTTGAAATTACGGGAGATAAGACAAAATTCATACCCGTGATACCCGTAAAAGCAATTATGATTACTATTAGTATCTGGATAGTAACGAGAATTTTCAGAAAGAAAAAGAAATAAGCAGCGATATCGTTTTACTGTTAATAATTGAATATTGCTAGTTGCAGGAAATTGTGGATATCTTGATCTGTAACAAAATCGAAAGGAATAGAAATGAATGAACTAAAAACACAACAGAAAATTAAGCGATATAAAAATGGCAACTTTGAAATAGTGACTGATCCAGTTGTGAAGGAAGTGTCTTTCAGAATTTTTGTAAATTATAAGCGGCTTGTTTCTATTGCCTGTATGCCAGAAAATTTACAGGAACTAGCTATTGGCTTTTTGTTTTCGGAAGGTCTGCTTTTAAATATGAAAGAGTTAATATCCTCTAAAATGAATTTTGATGAACTTTATATAGATTTCCAGTTACAAATTCCTGAAGATAGGATCACAAGTTTTTTTGAGACAGGAGAGAAAACTTCAGGATGCGGCTCTACTCTTTCTGCAGCGATATCTGGAAGTTGTGACAAATTTCCAAAGATCAAACTAGATGCAGAAAATATTTTGTTGCAAATGCGTCAATTTCAGCAAGATTCAGCACTTTTTAAAGAAACCGGTGGTGTTCATAGTGCAGGAATCGTCATTGCTGATAAACTCATTTTTTCAGCTGATGATATCGGCAGACATAACGCTGTGGACAAAGTAGTCGGTATGGCCATTCAAAATAGTGTATCCTTACAAAATTCTTATCTTATCTGCAGTGGAAGGATTTCATCTGAGATCGTAAAAAAATGTGTACGGTTAAACATTCCAGTTATCGTTTCTCAATCTGCTGCTACATCTGAGGCAATAAGACTGGGCTTAAAATATAAAGTATTTATAATAGGTTTTGCCAGAGGTAAAAGGTTTAATTTATATACTGGTTTTGACGAAGCAATTTTTTAAACGATTTTTTTTAGATCTGCATATGTATTTATATTGAAAAAACCATCTATGTGCTTTGCTTCCAGATCAAGATATCCAGCATTTACTTTATTATAGAAACTTCTCACTGAATATCTTCCTTTTACGAGACATTTTTCTAAAAAGGGTAAATTTGTTTTGGAATAGATTGCATGTAATGGTTCAATTCCTTCTTTATGTCTTGGAACTAAGATATCACAAGTTGTACTTCTATAAGTTGCTACCTGTTGAAGAATTATACTGGTTTTAAGATTAGGCATATCACAGGCAATCACAAAGATTGAATCGGTCGAAGCATGTTTCATAGCCGCATGAATCCCACCTAAAGGACCGCAATTTTTAAATTCATCTTCTACGATGATCAGATCTGGAAATTTTCTTTTAATTTCTTCTTTGCTTGTAACTATAATGATATTCTCGAAAATATTCCCTAGCAGTTTTACCTGTTTATCAATAAGATGATCCCCTTTTATTCTGATCAGGGATTTCTCTTTTTGAATTCTGGAATTTTTTCCACCAGCAAGAATAACGGCAGTTATGTCATTGATCTTTGAATTCATAAAAGACTTCATAAAAAAGTTGCAACCCGCCAAAGCGGGTTGCAACTGATATAATTACTTAATCGTGCATTTTCTGAAAGCTATCCAATAAAGTGTAGCTACAAAACCTGCTCCACCAACTATGTTCCCCAAAATTACAGGAAGAAGATTACTAAAGAATCCAGCCCAAGTGATACTACCAGTAGGATCAACAAACATACCGATTGGAATAAAATACATATTAGCAATACTGTGCTCAAATCCAGAAGCAACAAATGCCATGATCGGGAAGAAAATTCCGAATATCTTACCTGTGATATCATGAGAAGCTATAGCTAACCAAACAGCTAAACATACAAGCCAGTTACACATAATAGCTCGGAAAAAGGCAGGTCCAAAATCTAAATTAACCTTTGCAGTAGCAATAGCAATAGCTTTATCTGCCACAACACCAGAAACTAAGCCAGAAGCTGACATAAACCAAGCCAGTAATATAGAACCAATAAAGTTAGCAATAAATACGATGATCCATTTATTAAGCATCTGACCCAATTTAGCTTTTCCTGCTAATACGGACATGAACATCAAGTTATTACCTGTGAAGAGTTCAGCTCCTGCAATAACGACAAGCATAAGTCCTACACTAAAAGCAGAACCAAAAACTAAAGTAGAGATCCCTTTATCAAAAGTGATCATTGCTCCCATTCTTGTTGCAAGCTGAGCGCCAAAAGCAATAAAAGCTCCAGCTAATATTCCCAGAATGACAACACTCCAGAAATTTAGTTTACATTTAGAAACTCCAACCTTTGAAATAACCAATTCGGCAATATTTGCCGGGGCATTGAAATTTGCCATAACTTTTCTCCTTCTTTTTTTATTTTATTTTACTAACCTTCGCAGCACATACCTTATATTCTGGTATCTTTGCGATAGGATCAATAGCTGGATTGGTAAGACGATTTGCTGGTGATTCTTTATAATGGAATGGAATATAAATTACACCTGTTGAAATTCTTTTTGTCACAAATGCAGGAGCAGTTATCTCTCCCCTTCGGGTTGAAATTTCAACTACTTCACTGTTACTGATTCCCATTCTTTCTGCATCATCAACAGATATCATTACCATCGGACCGGCAAGATTATTCAAACCTTCT
>JAVCCH010000190.1 GCA_030765535.1 Candidatus Tenebribacter davisii | reverse complement strand
TTAGCATTTTATTCTGAGTCAATCCAATTTGCTGATTATCAACATAAACTTTAGCCCCATTCTGATTGCAGCTTATCATTACCGGTACTTGCACAATTTCTTTGTCAAAACCAAGTATGAGTTCATAAACTCTCTGTGCTTTCACATTAACACCGAAGTCTGCCAGCAGTCTTACTTCCAGTGGTTCGTAATCAGCATGAGTGATCTCTACCACTCGTTGATTATCATTCATATAAAATTTATATTCATGTTTACCCGAGTTGTATTCTGCAGCATGTTTGGTGGGTCTGCTCACATTTTGAAAACCAAGTCCTTTTAGCTCTGTTTTTACTACGAGCACTGGGGCAAATTTCCCATCTGCATCGTAAACTGTTAAATTTGTATGTGTGGCTGGAAGTTCTTTGATAGATTCAACCCTGAGAGTACCGAGTGCAGAGAGTGTGAGTGTGATAATAAACAAAAGATAGACAATAACAGCAGCAAACTTCTTCATCCCTTCCCCTAGTTCAAATGCATGCATCTATTTCATATTTTTGATTTGTGAGGAAATTATTAATTAATATAATCTGGTCAAGTTTAATAGTAATTGATAGTATATAATAGCTTAAATTAAAATGCAATATTTGCACAGACTCTGTAAAGTAACCGATTTTAGTAATCATGGAGTCAACTCTTGACACTTTTAATTCCAGAGTTAATATTCGCTAATAAAGAAAGGGAAGAGTTATGTATTTTGTAATACTTGAGCTAAGAAATAATAGAAGCTATGATGCCTTACATGGCACACTCATTCATGACTTACATTCTGTACGAATTCTTGATAATGTGTATTGCTTTGAAATGCCTAATGCAGATGCAAAACAGGCTAGAGACTTTCTACGTGGTTTTATAGATAGAGATGATGGATTAGTCGATGTGGAATCTAAGAGCTGGGCTGTACACAAAGTAGAAGCTAGTCCACATAATCTGGATTCAGATATTCTAAAGAAAAGATGATGTGATGGCTCAATCCTCTTTTAGTAGCTGAGATTTCATTCAAATCCCAGTTGAATTTTACGGCAGCTATTTCGAGCGGTAATACTGAATATGAAGAATAATAAACATTTTTCCGACGCTCCTGAGAGCTGAAAAGGCAACTGAAAGCTGTTTTAAAGTGGGATTATGTTTTGGCTGATAGCTAAAAAAAGGGCCGGAGCCCTTTTAAGCGACCTGCCTGGTTTTGAATTCATATGAACCTTCAACAAGCTCATAATCTTTCTCCAAGCATAGGCCACAAACGCAAAATCCATCAGCTGTTTCGGTGGTTGGGTTTTCGAAAAATCGCTCGCAGATATCACAGAAGTGGTAATTCTCTGCAGCGTAATCCTCATGAACGGTTATGAGTGTGCCATCACTTTCGATAACTTCAACCAATTTATCTCTGGTATAATAGCATTCCGTTTTCTCACAAAATCCGTAATCTCCTTCATCATAGCAAGACTCACATAAATAGTTGTTTTCATCTTCAATAAAATTCATTGTTGTGTTCTCGTGGTGGTAACGCTCACATTCGGAGCAATAAGAGTAATAATTGTTTAGACAGTAATCACATACCTCTCCGTCTTCTGTATAGGTGCTCTCTCCTTCGATTGCATCATTGCAGCATGAGCAGTAAGTTAAGCCCAGATAACCTGAGCTAGTGTCATCTCCGTATCTATCCATACCTTCTTCAAATTCCAAATCAAGATTGTCGAAACCATGAGTTTTTTCTTTATGACGAATTGCCGAATTTACCTCTTGATCAAAATAAACTGCATATTCTCCATGATCGTTTGAACCGTGTCCACAATTGCACAAATTTTCTTCCTCGATTGTTTTACCTCTAGAAATCACCCACTTATTTGCAATACCAAGATGTTTGGCATATTTTTCTTCGATCAGTTTACGAATCTTCTCCTGTAAAGGACGCGAAATTGATCCGTAGATGTTTCCAAGAACTACGTAATAACCATCAAAATAGATCCATTGACGACCCAGTTTTTTACTGCCATCGGTAGTATAAGCCATGATAGTAATGCTATCTCGAAGATAAGCCGTAGTCGATGTGTGATGACAGGAATCCAAGCTCAAACAACTGGAAAAACTAGAATTTTCCGAAGCTCTTAGAAAATCCATAGGATGTATTGAAAGCACAACTTCAGCTGTCTTCAGCTTATCATAAAAAGCTTGAAAATCAACTTCCGGATCTGACTCTGTTTTTACGAAACGATTATAGAATTTCGTGAATTTATACTCGTTCTTATCATACTGAATTCTATTCTTAAAGATTGCTAGCTTTATCTCTTGTGAAGGCATTTGCGAATTCATCTGGTGGAAAAATTCACTGATTCCATAGAAAAGGCTTTGGAATTGCTGATTGTATGTGAAGAAGAAATCGATCGCTTCCTCATCAGAGATAGATAACTTTATCCGATCTTTACCTTCAAATAGCCAACGAAAACTCTTTCTTTTCTGATGGTAAAATTCAACACAACGGGTAGCGTAATTGTCGGAAACACCTGCATTGTAAAAATCCAGGATCTGTTGATGTAGTTTAGCATTATTATCATGTTCAGTGTTATCAATATTGCTATCCATGATCATCTCCTTTTGGTGTATTCAGCGTTGATTTTTTTTAAGTAGGGATCGTAATAGCGATCAAGCTCGGACATCGTATCATCGAAGAAGACAAAATCGGTTATAAATTGTTTGTTCCAGAACTCTTCAGGAAGGTTTAGCAGGAATTTCTCCGCTCTTTCTACATCACGAACGATGGTAAATTCACGTTCTGTATGTTGCTTATAATAACCCACGGAAAGGTTAAAACAGCAGATATTACTTTCTTCCGCCAGGACAGCACAGTCAGTGATAGATCCAAAATCAGTGTGATAATTAGGAAATGTATCGAGCAATTTTAACAGTTCTTCGCTCTCAAATCCGTACAAGGCTAATTCGTTAGATCCTTTCCGATCAAGCCCAATCAATACAGATACCATATCTTGAACCTGAAACATGTTGAATGACCTACTGCCAATACAGCCCAGCTCTTCTAATTCGAACACTGCAAAGATGAAGTCCTTAGGTCTATTTAGCATAACCTGGTGTAATAGAAAACATCCGTTACGATCATCAGCACCCAGGCCGATTCCCTTGTTCTTACAAGAAAGCCGTCCTTTCTTCATGCTGAAGGATTCTGGAATATGAGGAAAGACAGTATCGGTATGCACACAAAGCATTGGTGCTGGTTTTTCCAGGTTCGCAGGAATGTATATTTTGTAATATTTATCCTTGAGTATTTTAAACTGCTTTAAATCTACACCTTGCTCAATAAGCATTATCACATCGCTATGACTATAGGATTGATAAAACTGAATAAGATCTTTAACTATTTGTGTATCCATCAGAACTCCTTTTGGATAAATAAAAAAGCCCCCGTAATTCGAGGGCTTGGTGGTTAACGATTAAAAGCTGCTTATAAAACTAACAGCACTAGTTTTCGAAATTAGAAGTCATCATCATTGGGCTGTCGATCAGCTCTAAATGCACGTAAAATTGCACATAGCTGTTCACCGATCGATAGCAGTATCATCCAAATCAAGCGTCTGTTTACTGGCATTTCCACCTCCTTGTTTGGAATTTTGGACAAAAAAAAAGACCCCTAAGGGCTTCTCCTCTGTTGCTACTAGACCAATACTTTCAAACATTATCCCGTCTTGTGATTCCTTTGTGATTCAATTCTGAAGAGATCTATAATTTCTTCACGAGGACTGTCTGATAAATACATTTCCATGGTGATTGCCGAATCTGAATGTCCTAAATACTGAGAAACATATTTAGCTGACTTTCCACATTCCTTTAATAGGAAATTTGCTGTTGAATGACGCAACATGTGGGGGTGGATCTCTTTACCAAGAATACGCCTACCAGCAGATTTGATTTTCTTATAGAGATTCGATCTATCGCATATGTGATGCTGGGTATTCTCGAATAGCCAATAAAGACCTTTAAACTCCTTTTGAATGCGATTGTATAGGCTAATGTCAATATATACCTCTCTTTGTTTAGATCCCTTACCTGTAAGCATTATTTTCACTTGTTCACTATCTTTGACATCCATTAATCTGACACCTAATAATTCCGAGATTCGACACCCTGTTTTGAATAGAAATTCGATTATCAAAGCAAGACGAAGTGTACTTCCCAGAATGAGTTCAAGGACTTCAGCATGAGTTAAATACTCTACATTCCTCCTCAGTATCCTTACGGGTTTGAAGTCACTAAAAATCTCATCAACAAATACTCTTTTGTGGTAATTATCACGAATCTCTGGTTGGTGCTTAATAAGTTTCTTCAGCCTTTGCCTGTTCACGTTCCAACTTGATGCAGCCAAAACTTGCTTCTGCTGATCCAAAAAGCTACCAATTGAGTGAATATTAATTCTTTGACCTGTGTCTTTGAGATAACCATTAAAGCGGTTCCCGACAATCATTAAATCTCTTCGAGAGTTTGCTGCAAGTCTGTTACGCACCCTATCACCCTTAATACTTTCAATCACAGATAAATCAAGATACCTTTTTCTCAGAATACTGGCCATCTATCCTCCTTATCTTATTTGTTAGCTACTATTTAAGTACTCATTACTTAACTAATGTTGTAAATGGGCATCTAATGACATCAATAGTCCTCCGGCAGCAGCAGTGTACCCACATATCGATCTCCATAATCGTCTACCTTGAACCAGATCGTGCGGTTTCCCGATAGATCTGTCTGTGATATGATAGTCTCCTCATCCAGCTCATTGGTTACAAAGCTGTATCCTGCTAGTCGTATCTGCAGCTTACCTGACTTGTCCGATTTAATGACAAACATGTCATAGGGTTGCCTGGCAAAAAGTGGCATCAGCAATGCTAGAAGCTTCCCTACCAGATCCGGGGCAATTTGGCTTTGCAGGTTTGACGTCATAACCATCTGTAGTGGTTTCATAATTCCTCCTGTGGCTCACTATCAGATTGATCTAAGAATCTTATGTCCAGACACAATTTTTCTTCCTGCCATTGGCCGGATTTGATCAGTTGTTCTGCATTCATCGACCGATTATAAACATAAGTGAATGCATCAACCCTTTCACCGTTCAGCAACTCAATTCCTACTACTTCTCTTCTAAATAGATCAGTCTTTCTTCCTTGATAACCTTCGATCCAGTCGATTTGTGAGAGTATGTCTTCAAATCTGTCATTATCCAGATATGTGTGGAGCTCTCCCAAGACAGCGCCATCGCCTTGAGTTTTCAAACCTGGGTAACATCCAAGGTCGTAGATTTTTGCATTTTTTAGCTTAGCTTGTTGCACGATACGCCGCTCATTACTGAAAAGGTCAAATTCATTATTTGCCTGTAATGTGCCATAGGCAAACAGATTTAATGCTTTCATAGTTCCTCCTTATTATTTTTAATGCTTTCTGTTAATATTTAGGTTTTTCTCTTTTCTATATTATATATGACGGAAAATATTCGTAATCGTCGTCTTTACAACAACTTACACCTTATTAAATGTTTGAAATCGCACTTAATATGTGTTTTATTATATAAAGTAGCACAGTTAATACAATTTTTCTAGGTTTCGTGATATTTTTGCTTTATTTAGTATATATTAGGCTGATATGTATGGAATATTATTGATTTCTAGGCACGGATGAAAAAAGTCTTAAAATTCTTCTCTTTTTCTCCTAAGTTGCGTAAGTCATTGCAATATATGGTCTCCAGTAAATCCCAATTTCTGACCAAATAGCATTTTGCAGTAGCAAAAGCCTGTCAGGTACTCTTTGATTTTCACATATTCAATGGCAGAACTCTTGATTAATAAAAGCTTTACACTGCAAGATAATCATGGATTTCATTTTAGACTGACATATTATAATGAAACAATAATTTTGATAAGGCTTTAGAGAAAGCTTTGTATACCCTTTCCTCATTTAATTTTCTATCTTTATGCTTCATCTCATCATTAATTCTTATCATGGAACGCTTTTTATGTTGAAATATGTCGTAATATTCAATAATCTTTGAAGATCCCTTTTCTGGACTTTTTTTCCTCTTAGGAGTATGAATAGCTGTTATTAGTATATTTTTACAGCCAATGGGGGCTTCAAAGTAATCGTCATAAAGACCTGTTCCTTGATTCAATTTTCGCTCTATTGTAAACATTACAGGCATCTTCTTCTTTATCAAAATAGCCAAGAGTTTTTCGTTTATAATTAACCATTATCTGCGCCTGCCACTTACGCCTTTCTTTAAGCCAATTTACACCTCTGCATTTACTCTTTTTTCGTTTCATTAGCGGACTGTTTACTGTTACACTGCCAGTTTCAATTAATTCCTTAAGTGCTCTTTTGTATTCCGCAGCTGCATCTTCCTCTTTGATAAAAGTACCAAGAGAAACTAGTCTACTATCATAGAAAATATGAGCACGCCATTTGCCATGATGACACGAGACTCCAGTATATCTACTGCTTTTACTCTGCTTCCTAAGCCACGCTTTTGTAACATTTTCCCTTGGAGTTAGCAGTTGTAGATTATCAATTCTATTATTTGGAGGATTGTTATCAATATGATCTATTTGATATATGGCTGCATTATATTTTCTACTCCCAAAATGGTTCCAAACAAGAAGGGCTGTTCTATATATTTTATGTTTACCATTCATAAATAGAGTATTTGTCTTATAGCCATTCTCGTTAATTGTGGGTTTTAGAATTATTGATCTTTTTTTTGTTTGTCTTGTGCCATTATGGCCTATCCATTGTCCTGCTACAGAAATGACATAACCATAATTACTGATGAGATATATCCCTTCATAACCTTTTACCGGTTTTATGAGTTCTTTTAAGTTTTTGTGTTTATCATTATTGATATTGCTACGGTTAGGTTTAATTTCTCTATCCCATTGTTTTGTTTTGATACTAATCACATACTGATAATCTTTTGCTTCCAGCTCAATAATCTTCTTCCCGGCTAATGCCTTAATCTGGGTTACTGACAGCTTACTTAGTTCAGAATGAGGCATCACTTCACACTCGGATGTCTTTGGATCTATAATAATAACTTGCCTAGGTGTAACGCGTTTCTGTGACATAATACGACTCCTTATTTGATATTTTTTCGGATATTTTTCTACTTGTTTAATAACAAAACTGGCATACTCTTCGTGATGAATAGCATACCAGCTCTTGAATCTTTTACACGTTTCTAATTTATCGCAAGCACAGCACCTGGACATGGACATAGGTACTTGCGGATTTTGGCAGTAAAGCATACTACCTCCTTACGTAGTCATCTTTTCCCTATTATCCTTTCCAGATTAGGTTTAATGTGTATAATACAATCATTTCGTGTAGATACTTCTAGCCGTCCTATAAGCCTGATGACATCATCCTTTGTTGGTTCGGGCAGCTTTAACAGACCAGTGTTAGCGCCAATAGCTATAAAATCTGGGTCTGCTTTAATAATCAGATCCGCCATTCTATCTACATCGAAGGCCATAACTGGCTCAATAGTAATCATTCTCTTGGCACCGTATAATTCTCCGATCGCTTCAACTCTTTCTTCGACGATTGCCCCACCGGAGAATTCTTCGATAAGCTCTGGTCTGTTTGTTTCCACAGTAGTACACAACATAGATCCTACAGGAAACAGGGGAAGAAAGTCATGCATTCTTGCTGGGTTCTTCGACTGAAATAAATACTTATTGTTAAACTTACTGCAGTACATCAATATTCTGGATATCCAAGACTCAGGAACTTCTTTAGCGAATAAGTCATGCTGAGCACAGACAAAGATAAAATTCTCTGATCCAAGGTTAGTGTTCATTTCCTTTTCGATAAACTTCACCTCTCCCGTGTACTTTTCTTTTATGACCGGATAACGCATCAGCTTCTCGGTACTACAATACTTACACTCATGTGGACATGCTCCACCAAGAGGGTTCCAGGTGCTAATAATTAAGTCTTTCATTTTTCTTCCTTCCTCTTACTATTTTCTTTCTTTAATGGTCCTGTAGGCAATTGTCCTGTTAGGTTTTGGCTTCTTATTTCATTTAAAACTTTTACCAGTGACAGCAGATTATCCAGACTGGTCTCAACCACAGGTATAGATTCTAACCCATCCTCAGATAGATTTAAGCCTAACCTCGTCTTTTCTCTAAGATCGCTGGACCATCTTGCCATTAATTTCACCTTTAAACAAAATCTGTAGACAATGTCGTTCTTTTCCAAAGAAAATCATCGTGGGAAAATCACTTTTCTTCTTTTTTTTATCTTCTTTTATATTAACGACTTAGATCTTGCCCCAATGTGGCAAAATAGGAAAACGTAGGAAGACCGTATGGTTATAAGGTGAGTAAAATTCTAAATCTTCATATTCAGAAGGTTTCTAACCACCTATATTATTTGAGGTTAAGCAATTCAGGCATTGAGAGCATAGCATTAAACTTGACATCAATCCTCACCAAAACAATTTTCTTCGTTATTGTAGTATCTAATTATTTTAAGGAGAAATATATGGCTAACGCTAAACAGGAACCTTTGGAAAAGCAACTATGGAAAGCAGCCGATAAGCTTCGTAAAAACATTGATGCAGCAGAATATAAACATGTTGTGCTGGGTATCATCTTCCTACGCTATATCTCTGACACCTTTGAGGAACTATATGAAAAGCTGAAATCCGGAAAGAACGAATATGCTGGAGCCGACCCGGAAGATAAAGATGAATACAAAGCCGAAAATGTTTTCTTCGTGCCTAAGAATGCACGTTGGAGCTATCTGCAAGATAGAGCAAAACTCCCTGGGATTGGCACCGATATAGATTCCGCCATGGACCTCATTGAGAAAGAGAATCCCTCCCTTAAAAACGTACTGCCCAAAGTATATGCCAGGCAAAACCTTGATCCCACCAGTTTAGGAAGCCTTATTGATGAAATTGGTAAAATAGCTTTAGGAGATACCAAAGAGAAAAGTGCAGATGTACTTGGTCATGTCTTCGAATACTTCCTGGGAGAATTTGCATTGGCAGAGGGTAAGAAGGGAGGACAATTCTATACTCCTCGCTGTGTAGTGGAGCTTCTTGTAGAAATGTTGGAACCATATCAAGGCAGAGTATTAGATCCCTGCTGTGGTTCTGGAGGAATGTTTGTGCAATCAGAGAAATTTGTAGAAGATCATCAGGGCAATGTAAACCAGATCTCTATCTATGGGCAGGAGAGCAACCAGACCACCTGGCGCTTGGCTAAGATGAACCTGGCTATTCGCGGGATAGACTCATCTCAGGTTAAATGGAACAATGAAGGCTCCTTCCTTAATGATACCCACAAAGATCTGCGAGCTGACTTTGTGATTGCCAATCCACCATTTAATGATAGCGACTGGAGTGGAGAACTGCTACAGGGAGATGGACGCTGGAAATACGGCACTCCACCCAATGGCAATGCCAACTATGGTTGGATCCAACATTTTCTCTATCACCTTAATCCTACGGGACAAGCTGGATTTGTCCTCTCTAAAGGTGCACTCACCTCCAAAAGCTCTGGAGAAGGTGAGATCCGTAAAAACCTGATTGAAGCTCGATTGGTAGATTGCATTGTGAACCTGCCTGCCAAACTCTTCCTGAATACTCAAATTCCGGCCAGCTTGTGGTTCTTGAACCGGAACAAAGCCGATGGCGGATTCCGGAACCGGATGGATGAAATACTTTTTATTGATGCCCGGAATATGGGACATCTAATTAACCGTCGCACCCGTGAACTCTCTCCGGATGATATTACTAAAATTGCCGAAACCTACCATAACTGGCGTAAAACAGATGGAGATTACGAAGATATAGCAGGATTCTGTAACTCTGCTCACATAGATAAAGTGCGGGAACTGGACTATGTAGTCACACCCGGACGTTATGTGGGTCTGGCAGTAGAAGAGGATGACTTCAACTTCAAGGAACGCTTTACAGAATTGCAAGCAGAATTCCAAGAACAACTAAAAGAAGAAGAACGACTCAATGCTCTGATTAAAGAAAACCTGGCTAAGGTGAAGATTGATGAGTGAGTGGAAAAATGTTAAATTAGGAGATATTCTTACTCTTCAAAGAGGTCATGATTTACCTAAGAGTCAAATGAAACCTGGAAATATTCCTGTTGCCGGATCAAATGGCATAATTGGATACCATGATGATAGCACAACAAAGGCACCAGGAGTAACTATTGGTAGAAGTGGCAATTTAGGAAATGCACATTTATATACTAAAGATTTCTGGGCTCATAATACTACCTTATATGTTAAAGACTTTAAGGAGAATGATCAAATATTTGTTTATTACTTACTTAAGTCCATTAATTTTAAGCAATTCAATGTTGGGAGTGCCGTTCCTACATTGAATAGAAATCATATACATCCCTTGCCCATCAACCTCCCACCACTCCCCGAACAAAAAGCTATCGCCGAAGTTCTTAGTAGTTTGGACGATAAGATCGATCTGCTGCACCGCCAAAATAAGACCCTGGAAGCTATGGCAGAAACGTTATTTCGTCAGTGGTTTGTGGAAAAAGCGGATGAGAGTTGGGAAGAAAAATCACTTTCATTTTTTGGGGAAATTGTATGCGGTAAAACACCTTCAAAAAAGAGAAAAGAATTTCATGATGGATCGATACCATTTATCAAGATTCCTGATATGCACCACAAGACATTTGTGTTTTCAACAGTTGATACCTTAACAGAAGAGGGGAAAAACTCTCAAATAAAAAAGACATTACCAGAAAAATCAATATGTGTTAGTTGCATTGCTACTGTGGGATTAGTTACTTTTACAACCGAAGAGAGCCATACAAATCAACAAATTAACTCTATTATTCCTTTTAAAAGTCACTACAGATATTATCTTTATTTACAAATGAGATCTTCATACGACCTTCTACATGCTTTAGCAAGTGGTGGAACAGCTACATTAAATCTAAATACAGGTAATTTCTCTAAAATTAATATACCTTTACCTGGAGATAAAAAGCTTAAGGAATTTCATAATAGTGTTGAACCAAAGTTTGATAAAATATATTCAAATCAGAAACAAATTATTACCCTCAAAAAACTACGTGATACCCTGTTGCCTAAGCTGATGAGTGGAAAAGTGAGGGTAGAAATATGACTGGAAGTAAGTCAATTTTAAAACTAAACCATACAATAGTGATAGCTTTTTTTCTGAAGCATGAAAGCTACTGTAATATTGATTTACCGAGCTATATTAACTTCAAAGAATTATTGGAATGCTTATCTAAGGAAATTGCAGAGAAAAGTATAAAAGATATTTGTATAGATTGGAAAAATGATAATCCAGCAGACTATGAAAACATTAATCATGTATTAATATCTAACAAAGATGGTTTATTTGCGTGGCGTCCATTAAAACTAATACATCCTGTCTTATATGTCTTACTTGTCCATAAAATATCATCAGAAGAAAATTGGGTATCCATTGTGAACAGATTAAACAGAATTAGAAAGCATGTTAAATCTAAAATCACATGCAAGAGTATTCCAAGAATAGCAACTAATGAGGATTCTGATAAGGCAGCACAAATTAGTAATTGGTGGCGTCAAATTGAACAAGCATCTCTAAAAATGTCATTAGATTATACTAATATAATCCATGCTGACATTACAGACTGCTATGGTTCAATATATACTCATAGTATTCCCTGGGCTCTTCATGGAAAAAGAAGAATGAAACAAAAAGCGAATAGGAATAATTTCGCATATGTAGGGAATTCTATTGATGGCATGTTACGAAATATGTCTTTTGGACAAACAAATGGCATTCCTCAAGGAAGTATTCTAATGGACTTTCTGGCGGAAATCGTATTAGCTTATATTGATTTGAAGCTATTTTCACTAATAAAGAGATATGATTGCAAAATATTTCGATATCGAGATGATTATAGAATATTTACTAATAATGAAGCTGACGGCATGGAGGTTTTAAAAAATCTATCAGAAGTATTATTGGAATTGGGGCTGAAATTAAATACTGGTAAAACTATTGTATCAAATGACGTTATTAAGGAATCAATAAAACAGGATAAATGGTCTCTTCTGGGTAATGTTGGAAGAAGCAGAAATTTTCAAAAGTATCTTATGTTCATCCACAAACTCTCAAGTTCTCACCCCAATTCAGGAAGTATAGTTAAAGAACTTACAAAATTTTACGATAAACTTGTTAAACAAGAGAAGCTTGATGATGATATTGAGGTTATGATTGCCATAATAACTGATATTGCATATAAGAATCCAACTACGTATTCTATATCCTCTGCGATCTTAAGTAAATTATTTTCACTTTACAATTTTCTTGATCGCGAAGAAATTTTTAATAAAATTAAGAAACGATTCGACCATATTCCCAATACTGACTTAATTGATCTTTGGTTACAGAGAATCACGTATTCAGACTTTATGTTAAAACACATTACTTTTAAGGAACCATTAAGTATATTGGTGTCAGAATTAGATAATACTCAAAAAGAGATTTTATGGGAATCATCATGGTTAGAGGAAGAATATAAACAGATTATTGCAGAATCGAAGATTGTGAATTCTGAGATATTAGAAGATCTCGATTCAGTTATCGATCCAGAAGAAGTTAAAACCTTTGTAGATGAATACTTTTAGATATCTTGTGGATTTCATTCAATTCAACATCTTCCAAAGGCTACGGGAAACTCCGTTATCCAAGTTAATGAGTGGTGAAGTGAGGATAGAAATATAATTTGCTTTTTCCCGAAAAAGTAGTATGTTTTTCGGGAAAATGATGTAAGGAGAACATGTGTGAAACACTATGAAAAGGCTTTCTATCAGATATCAGGCCATAGCAGGGGTTGGTCTTTTTCTGCAAATGATTTTATAACTGTTTATACTAGAGATCGTATTGATGAGCAGTTGAAGTATTTAGCTAAGATAGGAAAAATTAGAAGAATTTGCAGAGGTATCTATGATTACCCCAAATATAGCGAATTATTAAAGCAATATTTAAGCCCTGATATAGATCAGGTAGCTTATGCTTATTCCCGTAAATTTAACTGGCGCATAGAAATTTCGGGAGAGAGTGCCCTTAATCTACTGGGTTTATCCACCCAGGTACCAGGACGGTATCTATATCTGAGTGATGGTCCTAACAGAAGCTATGATATCATGGGTACAATCCTGGAGTTTAAAAAATCGGTATTGAAGGATATCGGATTTAAACATAAGGAGAGCTCGCTTATTGTTCAGGCTCTAAAAGCTTTAGGGAAAGAGAGAATCAGCGAAAATATAATAGCACAGATTAGATCGAAAATTGATGCTAAGCTGTTTAAGACGATCTTAAAAGATACTTCAACCTCAACGGGGTGGATTTATGATGCTATTAAACAGATCTGTCAGGAGGATTAGTGAATAAAGTTGCTGCCTTAACAGATAAACAGCGAGATGAGCTTTTCAGAGAAACTGCCAGCAGAATGCATACAACTAACGCTATTGTGGAAAAGGATTTCTGGGTTGTATGGACACTTGATAAATTGTTCTCTCATGATAGCTTGAGCAAGATCCTTATGTTCAAAGGTGGCACCAGTCTCTCCAAAGTTTTTGGGCTGATAGAAAGATTCTCAGAAGACATCGATCTGATACTTAATTGGAAATTGTTAACAGATGATGATCCGTACGGAGATCGAACTAAGACACAACAAAATAAGTTTAATGAGCATATAAATGAAGAAGCAAAGGTGTACATTAAAGAAGAATTGTTGCCTTTAGTAGCAAATATTATCAAATCTCATTGTACTTGTCAGATTGATGATGAGGATGGTTTCAAGATCAACGTACAATATCCAGCTCTTTTTAGTGATGTTGCTTTATTACCTCAAATTCTATTAGAAATAGGACCATTAGCATTATGGCTGCCGTCAGATAGCTTCAAAATATCTCCGTATGCTGCCAAAGAATTCCCAGGTCAGTTTTCAAAACCGACCTGCCGAGTAAATGCTATTCTGGCTAAAAGAACTTTTTGGGAGAAAGCAACGATATTGCATCAGGAAGCGAATAGATCTGAAACAAAATTGATCCCGCCTAGACACTCCAGGCACTACTATGATCTGGCAATGATGGCAAAATCTACCGTCAGAGAAGAAGCGTTGGCAGATGTCGAACTGCTAAAAGATGTTGCTGAATTCAAGAAGAAATTTTACCCTTCTGCCTGGGCTAGATATGATGATGCAAAGGTAGGAATGCTCAAACTTCTACCACCAGAATACAGATATAAAGAACTGAAGGAAGATTACAGAGCCATGAGGAATATGATCTTTGGTGAGTATATTGCTTTTGAGGAAATCATTAGCACTTTACGTGAACTGGAAAAAGATATTAACTCGTTAACAGAGAGCTAACCGATGAAAAAAATTACTGAATCTGTAATTGAAGATTTTACAATTGAGCTATTGGAAGCTCATGGTTACAAATACATTTATGCACCGGATATTGGACCGGAATCTGATAAGCAGGAAAGAGAAACATTTGGTGATGTATTATTAGTAGAGCGATTGCAAAGAGCAATTCACAGCATCAACCCGCTAATACCTCAGTCAGCTCGAGAAGATGCCATCAAGCAGATTCAAAGACTGAATTCACCGGAACTGATAAGTAATAATGAAGCTTTTCACCGTATGCTTACGGAAGGAATAAGTGTAACCTATCGTAAAGATGGCAATGATCGTGGTGATCTGGTATGGCTGATAGATTTTGAGAATATTGATAATAATGAGTTCTTAGTGGCTAATCAGTTCACAGTAATAGAAGATGGAAAGAATAAGCGCCCGGATGTAATCCTGTTCGTTAATGGTATTCCGTTAGTTGTTGTAGAGTTGAAGAATCCAGCAGTAGAGAATGCAACAGTTAAATCAGCTTTTAAGCAACTGCAAAATTACAAAAGCACAATTCCTTCATTATTTGTATATAATGGAATCTTGATTATCTCTGATGGTTTGGAAGCCAAAGCTGGTTCCCTGTCTGCCGGTTGGAATCGCTTCATGAGCTGGAAGACGGAGGATGGTAAAACAGAAGCATCCAAACTCGTGAGTCAGCTGGAGATACTAATCAATGGAATGCTGAACAAAGATACGCTGCTGGATCTGATCCGGCACTTTGTTGTCTTCGAAAAATCTAAGAAAGAAGATGCAAAGACCAGGATCACAACAATAGAGACGGTAAAGAAACTTGCTGCTTATCATCAATATTATGCGGTTAATAAAGCTGTAGATAGCACTTTGAGAGCAGTTGATCTGTATAACTCCAAAGTTATTAAGCCGGTGCTGGAAGATCATGATCTTCCTACTGTGAACATCCAGCCCAGAGGTGATAGAAAAGCAGGTGTTATCTGGCATACACAAGGTAGCGGAAAATCACTTTCCATGGTTTTCTATAGCGGGAAAATTGTGCTCAAACTGGATAATCCAACTATCCTCGTGATTACGGATAGGAATGATCTGGATGATCAATTGTTCGACACTTTTGCTTCTTCCCGTCAGCTACTACGTCAGGAACCTATCCAGGCAGATTCCAGAGGACATTTAAAACAGCTGCTCAAGGTATCCAGTGGTGGAGTAGTATTTTCCACAATTCAGAAGTTCCAACCAGGTGATGGGAATGTATATGAAACTCTTTCTGAACGTAAAAATATCATTGTAATTGCTGATGAAGCACATCGTACGCAGTATGGCTTCCAGGCAAAAACAATCTATGAGAAAGACATAAATGGAAACGTAACTGGAACCAGGATAGTGTATGGTTTTGCAAAGTATTTGCGGGATGCACTGCCACAAGCTACATTCATAGGTTTCACTGGTACCCCAATAGAAAACACAGATAAAAATACTCCAGCGGTTTTTGGAAATTACATAGATATTTATGATATTGCCCAGGCTGTGGAAGATAAAGCTACTGTGAAGATCTATTATGAGAGCAGATTGGCAAAAGTAAGATTAAGCCCGGAAGGAAAACAGTTAATTAAAGAGCTTGATGATAAGTTGGATCAAGAAGAACTTTCTTACGCTCAAGAATTAAAAGCAAAGCGAACCAAATTGGAAGCTCTGATAGGAAGTGATGATAGACTTGAACAGGTAGCACTGGATATTGCAAAGCATTTTGATCTTCGACAGGAAGTTTTTGCTGGAAAGGGAATGATCGTTACATCTGCACGGTGGATCGCAGCTAAGCTTTATAGAGAGATCATCAAGTTACGTCCACATTGGGAAAATGACGACCTGCAGAAAGGAGCCATCAAGATAGTAATGACAACTTCTTCTTCTGATGGAGTGGAATACGAGAGGCATAGCACCAACAAAGATGATCGAAGAAAGCTGGCAGATCGCATGAAAGATCCGGATGATGAGCTGAAAATGGTAATAGTATGTGATATGTGGCTTACCGGATTTGACGTTCCCTGCCTGCATACTATGTATATTGATAAACCGATGAAAGGACACAACCTGATGCAGGCTATAGCTCGGGTAAATCGTGTATATCTTGATAAGCCCGGCGGTTTGATAGTAGATTATCTGGGAATCGCATCCGATCTTAAAAAAGCTTTATCTTTCTATTCTGATAGCGGTGGAAAAGGTGATCCGGCTATAGCACAGGAGAAAGCCGTTAAAATGATGTTGGAGAAACTGGAAATAGTTTCTGCTATGTATCATGGTTTTGCCTATGAAGAATTTTTTGAAGCTGATGTTTCCAGGAAGTTAGCGATAATCTTGGAAGCTGAAGAACATATATTAAGTATGGATAATGGGAAGAAACGTTATATAGATGAGGTGACAGCTCTATCTAAAGCGTTTGCTATTGCAATTCCGCATGAGCAGGCTCTTGATGCAAAAGATGAGATTTCGTTCTTTCAGGCGGTAAAGGCTCGTTTAGTAAAATTTGAGCCAAAAGATAGTGGAACCAGCGATGAAGAGTTGGAAACGGTCATACGGCAGGTTATCGATAAAGCTTTAGTTACAGATAAAGTTATTGATGTATTTGATGAACTGGGAATTAAAAATCCGGATATTTCCATTCTTTCTGAGGAATTCCTTTTAGAAGTAAAGGATATGAAGCATAAGAATATCGCTTTGGAAGTTCTGAAGAAACTTCTGAATGATGAGATAAAATCCAGGATGAGAACAAATCTCGTTCAAGGAAAATCCTTGATGGAAATGCTGGAAGACGTTATCCTGAAGTACCAACGAAAGATTCTTACTGCTGTAGAAGTTATTGATGAGTTGATAAAGTTGAGTAAAGAAATTAAGCAGATGGATGAAGAACCAAGAGAAATGGGACTATCAGACTTTGAATATGCTTTTTATTCAGCTGTGGCTAATAATGATAGTGCTCGAGATCTGATGAGTAAAGATAAGCTCCGGGAGTTAGCGGTAGTTCTCTTCGAAAAGGTAAAAGCTAATGCAACTATCGACTGGACTATCAAAGAGAATGTAAGAGCTAAGCTTAAGGTTATAGTAAAGAGAACACTGCGAAAGTTTGGATATCCACCTGATATGCAAAAACTCGCTACAGAAACCGTACTTAAGCAAGCAGAGATGATAGCTGCAGAATTAGTTTAATTGATTGGAGTATAAAGAACATCATATTTATAGGGATAATATGCATACAATCACCTCCCTTTTGAATTGATAAATTAAGTATTATCTACAACATCTCTAGTAATAGAAAAGTCTTAAGCATTTCAGTACTTGGATTCAAGAACATAGTTCTAATACAATCAACTTGACTCCACCATTCAGCAACAAAGCCGCTCATAGAGAGGCTTTGTTGCGATTTCACTTTCTATTTTTTTTAGTTCACCCATTTCATCAAGATCATTTTCCTAGTTAGTTGGAACCTTCCAGATTCATCTTACATGAATAAACACTACTGACAGCTATATTTGTAACAGTTACTATAAAGAAATAAGATAGACAATATAGCAATATTCAATTTGGTCTTATTCATTTCAGTCCAACTATTCAAACTGAATATCATCCAGATAAAAAGTTACGGTATGATTATTACCACCTGAAATCCAATAAAACGGTATTTTGATATTGGAAAGGTCTTTTCCCTTAAGATTAATACTATATTGCTTCCATTTTTTTTTCAGCTTTATACTTTTAAATTCTACCTTTGCAGTATCGTGAAACTCTTTATCAGAATTCAGTAGTCCTACACCAAAATCGATCAGTTCTCCACCCATTTCACCTTTGGCCCAAAATGTCAGTTTTTTGGCTCCGGTTAAGTCGTAGCCACCTGGTTTGTCACCCCAGTCGTTCGCAGGATTCTGCCAGGCTACACCTGTCCAACCAAATGGAGCACTACAGCGAATCTTCATACATGTGTTTCCACTATAAGGTTGAATTTTGCATTCAGGATCAATCGTCAATGCTTCATGATTTCCCATCCAACCAGAATATGCCCATGGTTGTGGAAAACCATCGGCATAAACTGCCAATGGAAACTTTAATCGCAACTCAGCTGGTTTACCTTCAACTTTGATCGGTACATTTGCTGTAGCGGCACCACCAAAACCATCATGAGCCGTCATATAAAGTCGATAGATTCCTCCCCCGGGCATTGTTAGAGTTGCACCTTTGGAAGATGATGAAGTAATTATATTATCCAGCTCCAGAGGCACCCATTGTGCTTGATCCGCGATCAGATATTCTGACGGTTCTACACAGATCAGCCAGTTAACTGTGACATTAGTTCCTTCCGGATCAACAACATCGAGTTTCACTTCGACTGTATCCCCAGATTGAACTATATCTGGTCCTACAAGATTAAAAGATCGAATTTCCGGACAAAGATTATCTGGCAGATGTCCGCTCCACATTTCTGTCATTGCATCTACAGCAGCCAGTTTTTCACCGCTGGAAAGATACATTCCATACCAGGTCGAAGAAACTTCAACTTTGGAACCCCAGGTGAAAGCAAAACTTCCCAGACAAAGACTATCAGAATCCAAAATTCCTTTTTCATAGGCAGTACGATAGAATTCAGCTTTTTCTGTACTTGTTAGTTCGGGAGGAGCTCCAAATTTCGTCTTGGTAATCTCCCAAACTCCCGGAGGACCAAATTCGGTAATAATAAAAGGTTTATAACCACCCAACTTGTTATATCGTTCAAGAAGAGATGGTACTCCACCATAGGAATTTATGCCTATGATATCAATATCTGGGCAAAGTTTGTGAACTGCTTCTACCCGGCTGCCGCCAATCTCTGCTGTTACAGTCATGGTTGGATGATTTGGATCAAGCTCCTTTATCATCGCTGCCAGAGCTTGCACATGTGTCCAGACTGCTGGATCATCACCTTCAGCAAAGCCTTCCATTTCGTTGCCGATCCCCCAGAGCAATACAGCAGGATGATCTTTATATTTCAAAACGTCGCTACGCACACGAGCAAACTGTTCTTCCAATGCTTCGGTGTCGTTGTAGTCAAATCCGTGCCTTGGATGTCCGAGCCAATGACCTACAACTACTGTTAAGCCCAATTCTTGAGCATGATCGAGTTGTTGTCCAAGATCCGGTCCTACACCCCAGGTTCGGAAAGTGTTGGCTCCGGCTGCTGCCAGCAAATCCTTTGATCCACTTCCACCTGCACCCATAATGTAATACGGTTGTCCATCACGCAGAAGCTGCCATTGATCCTCAGCGATCTTAATAACTTCTACTGAAACTGCCTGTGCCAAGATCACTTGTGACAACAGTAATATTGAAATTATAGATAAAGCAATCTTAAGTTTCACTTTATAGAACACTGATTCCTCCAACTTAACATTAACCTATTTTATGTGATATTTACTATTTAAGTAAAACACACTTTTTTAATTCAACACCAGCTGCAGTTTTCATTTGATAGAAATACATTCCTGAAGATACAGGATCATTGTTTTTGTCAGTTCCATTCCAGGAAACTGAATATTCTCCTGCTTCTACCCAATCAGAAAATAGCGTTTTCACCTTCTGACCTTTAAGGTTATAAATTTCGATGCTGACGTCAGAAGCTTCATGCATTGAAAAGCTGATATTTGTATCAGGATTAAACGGATTGGGATAATTCTGCATCAATTCAAATGAATTAACAATAGTTACATCTTCAGTAATGTCTGTGGTTCCGCCATCCCAGTAAATATCATCCAAAGCAAATTCGCATTGAGCTCCGTTTACTTCCAATATCACGAATTCATAACTTAACATCCTCAGATCGATCAATTCACCTCTGATATCATCTATCGGAATGGATGCCTGCCCCCATTCCCCATTCCTGACAAGATCATAAGTAGTTTGATTGGCAGGAAATTCCACATAACTCTGATTACCCCAGGCATCGATGATGCCAATTTGAAACGCGATATTGGCCGGAATCTTGATCATAAATTTTAGATTTCCTTCTCCAAAATTCAAGAGGTTTACCGGTTGAACAGACATGATTCCAGCTCCAAACCAACCAAGACCAGTTGTTTGCCAGGAGATCCCATTTTCACCTTCATAGGGTGGAATGGTTCCATCATTAAGAGTACCTTCCCAAACATATATTTCGGAACTTACTCCTGCTTCCAAACTATTATTTGTAGACGTTTCATCTGTAAAAATTCCGAATGTCCCACTTTCGGATGTTGGAGATCCCACATTAACTTCACCCTGTCCGTTCCATTCCATCACTATGATGTAATCGATGTACAACTCAGCAGGAAAGGGCATGGAAACAGGTAATCCGCTACCGGGATCACCAAGATTATAGGCGTCGGTAAATGCTCCGCCAATTGCCAGGTTTACAATTAAATAAAAAGGTTTCTGAAATTCAGCAGAAACACTATCAATGGGAAATGAATCTGTATATAGATCGTACTCAACATCATCGTCAATTACCGTAAAACGCAAACTATCTTCATCCCAATATGTGCGGTAAATGAGAAATCTGTTTATGAGAGGTGAGTCATAATTGTAATATGGTCGGCAAAATTCATCATCAGGATCCCAGGAAATACTGGCAGCACCAGACGGATTGTTTGGATTGACAGCATCATCCGAATAAAAAATAGCACTGGCTCCCACCATTTGATTAACATTAGAATTATTAAGTCCATTGCCGCCATTGTGTTCATCATGTAGATCTCTGAATGCTTGTTTATGTCCCATTTCCATCATATCTATTTCACCATTGCGCGGCCATCCATAGTTTGCTGTACCCAACATCCAGACTGCTGGCCAGCCACCCATATCAAGATCGGTAATACTGACTCTGGTTTCGATGACTCCGTATTTAATGGAAATTTTGGATTTTGTATTAATTCTGGCTGAAGTATAATTCAAAGGATTTCCCCATTGATCAACGATTTCAGGGCCAGTTTCTTCCAGGGCTGTAATATGAAGTGCATTGTTTTCAGGCTCACCAGGAATTTCTGCAATTTCCACATTATTTTCGTGGTAGAATTCCAATTCTCCATTACCCCAACCCCAGTAACCATTACCGGTCTCAATAATCCAATTATCAAGATCTTCAAAATTTTCTTCCCAGATCACATCTCCAACCTGAGCAAGTAAAAGATTTGCTGAAAAAACTGAAATCATCAATGCAATTAGAAAGTGATATTTTTTAAATCTTTGCATATATTACCTCTTAATAAAAAAACGCCTTATAGCTCAAGCCCGGTTCAACAATTTAATATCAACCGGGCTTGGTTACAAGAACAACTATTTATTGGGAATTTTATTAGATTCTTTTTGAAACGATACCTGTTTCAAAATCGTAAACGTAACCCCATTCACTTAAATCTGCTAAAGCAAGCACAGGATCGGTATATAAAGGCAACAGATTCATCTCGGATGGATCGTATAAACTTTGTGCAACCAGATTCCTGAGTAAAACAGCATAATATGTTTCTTCTGTAATCCATTCAGCCTGCCACCAGGTTACTGAATCGAAAAAGTAATCCAGAGTAGCACGATAAGCTTTTTTAGCTTGCTCTTTGGCATTTTCACTGCTGCCAACGGTATACAGTTCGTGCAATGATTTTGCTGTAAAATACTGGTGTTCTCCTACTGGAATCTTGGCCAAAATTGTTGCCCAAAGATAAAATTTGGATTTTGCTGAAGGACAATCTGCGTATAAATCCCAAACATTTTCCATGTTGATGCTTGCATCTGCGTAAGGATTTTCAGGATTATCCAGTACACTAATATCAGGATGGACACCTTCATTTTCACCGAAGAGTATAAGCTCATAATCTGTCGGCAGATCAATTACTTCTAACATGTTGCCATCTTTCGGATCACAGCCGAAGATGAAGAGTATCATAAAGCTTAGTAAAATTATTATCGATTTAGTTCTCATAACTTACTCCTTTAAAATTCGAATCTATAATACAAGCCGGTTTGGAATTCATAGTCATTATTGACTGATTCGCTTTCATTACCGGGCGAGTTTTCATCAAGTGATCTGAAAAGTGATCTGAAACCTAATCTACTGGAAAGTGTGTTATCCAGAATGTTATCGATCAACACTGAATAATCCAACATGAATTGATATGGGAAAGTTATATTAAACTGGCGGTACCAGTCAAGTGGTCCCCAGGCATCTTTCTTGGCATAAGCTGAAATATAATGCATTTTATTGATCACGAATTTTGTATCTAAAGAATAATACTCAGCGGGATCACCGTCTGGATTTCCAGAAGCCTGCTGCTTACCGGCTTCAAGATTAGAAATTATCTTCAGATTTGTATTGGGATTGAAGATGAATTTACCTTTAGCTAACCAGAGATCTTCCGCAGGCATACCTTTTCCAAATGGAGCATTAGTTTTGCCTGCCTGATAGAAGAATAGATTAGCATCAGTTACAGTTTCATAACGAGTGAAATTCCCGCCTATACTGAAGGCGAAACCTGCATCTTCTCGCTTATCGCTGTCCCAGGCATAGAAATAACTGGCAGGTGTTGGATCGTAAGTAATAAAAAATTCTCCAGAAATTGCTTCCCTGTTATCCAAAACAGCAAATGGATCATTGTCGCGATTACGAGGAGAAAGACCAGGAAATAGTGCTGTACCATTTATATATGCTTCAATGTTTGGATTTGAGTCAATCAGGTTTTTTCTGTATAATCCTCTTGGTAAGAACCAGAAATTACCTATTGGCATAAGCAGACCAGCTTCATACTCGATCTTGTTACCCAAAGCCGAATAAGGCATGGTTGTATTAAATTCTCGGAGGGGATTTCCGCCATCAGCTACGATTCCTGCATAATTTACAGTAGCATCAAGCTTGGTTCCTCCAAAAAGGTCGATAGTAACTTTGGCTTTTACACCCTGTGTATCCATAATATCAATTTTATCAGTATAAATATTGTTATCATCATCAACA
>JAVCCH010000023.1 GCA_030765535.1 Candidatus Tenebribacter davisii | reverse complement strand
GTGGAAGGAATTTCCAAGACAAAACTAGGAAAACTTATTATGGATTGCTTTGATGAAACAAACGCAGTACAATGCGGATTTTGTTTCCCCGGTTTTTTTGTGAGTTCCTACTATTATGTAAAAACAGATGGAGAAAAAGATCTTATGAAAATTAAAAGAGCGTTATCCGGTAATATTTGCAGATGCACCGGATACGAAAAAATTTTTGACTCTGTAATGCTGGCCTGTGAAAGAGCAAAATAGATATCCCTTGGGAATGAAAATTGCAGGATTATTAATTTAAAAAGCGAAAAGGAAATTATCATGAAATTTATTAAACCAAAAAACATAAATAACCTTTATGAAACTTTAGATAATTTGGATCAGCAGTATTTGCTGGCAGGTGGAACAGATATAAATGTTCAAATTAAGAACGGTACTATCCGCAATCCGAATATTGTTTATATAAATCATCTTACAGAGCTAAATGGTATTGAGGAAAAAAATGACCTGATCTTGATCGGTTCCACAACCAGTTTCAGTGAAATCATAAACTCCCGAATAATTAAGAAACATCTTCCACTGATCCACAGCTCTTTACAAAATTTTGCTTCACCTTTACTGCAAACCTCTGCAACTATCGGCGGCAACATTGCCAATGCTTCTCCGACTGCTGATGTAATCCCAATATTATTAGTCTTAGATGCTAAACTGATGCTCGGTTCGAAAGACAATACACGTGAAGTTTTTCTCAAAGATTTCTTTACCGGCTATAAAAAAACTGTTATGAAAAGCAATGAGTTGATCACTAAAATAATCATCTCCAAAAACGCTGAATCTAAATATCAAACATTCTACAGTAAAGTTGGATCGAGAAATTCACTGACAATTGCGAAAGTGGCTGTTTCAAGCATGAAAAGAGTAGAACATGAGAAAATAACAGATATTAAAATTGCCGTTGGCAGCTTGAATGAATACCCGCGCAGATTGTATAAAGTAGAAGAATATATTATCGGCAAATCAATAACCGATATTGACTATGAAAAAGTGGAAGAATTCTTAAATATGGAGATTACCCCAATTTCCGATCTGAGATCTGATAAAGAATATCGTTATCATGTATGTGTAAATTTGATCCGCACATTTTTGAATGAATGAACCATTGATTTTCAACTTTGTTGATTCTATAAAAATTATACCATTAATATAAAGGATGCTAAATGGCGAGAAATAATTATTCATATGAAAAATACCAAAGAGAATTAGCAAAGAAAAAGAAAAAAGAAGCTAAACGTCTGAAAAAGTTAAATAGAGCTGCCGGCATTGAAGAAGAAAACCCGGAAACTATCAGTGAAGATGAAGTAAAAGCTGATAATGAGATTGAAACAGAAGAGAGTTAACTAAATTCCCTGACGAATCGCGCAAACATTCTTAACAAAAGATTTTAAGGGATACAAATAGGTGGCAGGATATGAGAGAAGAAAACGAATTAAAACTAGCTGTACTTATTGATGCAGACAATATTCCCTATTCGAATATAAAGGGAATGCTGGATGAGATCGCAAAATTTGGCACACCAACTATAAAGCGGATCTATGGAGATTGGACTAAGCCAACTGTTTCCGGCTGGAAACCGGCATTGCTTAAACATGCCATTACACCAATTCAACAATATAGTTATACAACTGGAAAAAATGCTACAGACTCTGCTATGATCATTGATGCAATGGACATTCTGCATAATGAGAAAGTGGACGGATTTTGTCTTGTTTCCAGTGATAGTGATTTTACGAGATTAGCTATAAGACTGCGTGAAGCTAGCATGGTGGTTATTGGAATCGGGGAAAAGAAAACTCCTCAACCTTTTATAGCTGCCTGTAACAAGTTCATATATATTGAAATTATCGGCGCTTTGGAAATTCCTAAGGAAACTCCTAAAACAACCACTCCTTCATCCGTACGTAAAGCAGAAATTGATACGATCAATAATCAATTTATCCAATTATTAAGAACCACGATTGATGATCTGGCTGATGATGATGGCTGGGCATTCCTGGCTGCTGTTGGAGCTTTGATAAATAAAAAGAAACCTGATTTTGATCCCAGGAATTACGGTTTTACAAAACTGACTCCACTCATAAAATCATTATCTAAACATTTTACCGTTGATGCAAGAGAAGTTGAAAATAAATCTCATATTAAACATATTTATGTAAAAAATATAAGAAAAAAAACTACTCGCAAGAGATAAGAATAGGTTTCACCAGATTTTTTTTCCTCACCCTGAAGTCCCTCTCCCGCTCCTGCATCGCCTGAGAAGGAACATAAGAAAGATTGTTAAAACACTAATTTGGTAGAATTTAGAATATAAATGGAGTATTAATGAACTTTAATGAATTCGTCAACTTAGATGATGCTATATTCCACTATACAGATACAATTATCTTTTTTGAACACATTCTACCTGAAATGAAATTAAGGCTCTCACCATTAGAGAACATGAACGACCCAACAGAATATAAGAAACCTTTATTTACTTATATGTCTTATGGTTCTTCAAAATACGATAGAACTTTATTAAAGAAAGCTGAAACTCGATTAAATGAACTTAAACTTAGAATGTGCAAAATAGCCTGTTTTTGTTCAAATGTAAAAGAATCTACCAAAGGATACCTTAAAGCTAGAATGTGGACTCAATATGGTGATAATCATAAAGGAGTTTGCTTGGTGTTCTCAAAAAAGGCTATAAATTCTCTGATTAATAAGAACTATAAATTTGAAAAAGTTAAATATGATATTCCTTTTCCGTTAGCTGATTTTGAAATTGAATACGGTGAATTAAAGCATCAAGGAATTAATCCCTATTTTGAATATTATTTTGAAAAAATGTACAAAAAGATTTTTTTTGCAAAAGTCACTGATTATCGTGATGAATCTGAATATCGTTTATTGAAAAGAATGAAAAACAAAAATATTACATTCGATTACATAGATATTAGATCTTGCTTAGAGGGTGTAATTATTGGTGATAAATGCCACCAAGTCTATAATCACATATTTGATCACATCAGAAAAGTTGACCATTTAGAACTAATAAGATGCAAGTTTAATCCATTATCTGGATTATTAGAAATAGAACCTTACTAGTTAACTATTAAATCCCTTTACTCTTTTGGACTATACTGCCTTTTAAGCCACTGGCTCAAACCATCCAGTCCGGGGAATAGCACTCGTTCAGTAATATTTGCCTGGTCAAGTTTATCACGGATCTCCCACTTTAATTCTTTTGGAATAATTATCTTCATCCAGATTTCAGGATATTTTTTCAGCCATTCATCCATTGCCAATTGCGGATTAGATGATATTGAAAAGAAAGCGAACTGATTAATAAACCTGTCATCAATAGAGGGTGGTTCCATGAACAGCATATAATCTTCGGAAGAAAGATTAACGAAATCACAGAGAGAATTTAAATGTTTTAATAACATCTTACCGGTGAAAACATTTGCCCTCTCATTCTGCAACTCATTTTTCAGGATTTCAGGAACAAATTTATTAACTGCAATATAATCCACAGCCCAGATCACACCATCAATATCAAATTTCTCAATATTCTCAGTTGCAAAATGAGTTGCGATATAGGGAGAGTACGTCCAATCCATCAGCCTGGTGGGAAGTCCATGATGCTGAGCCACTGAGAGCCAATGCCAAATTGAGTCATGCTCCACAACATTCTGATGAGCATATTTACTAAAATTCCTCAGCAGGTGATTTTCCAGTTCGGAATAATCTCCACCCAGTCGCATCAAGGTAGATTCCAGTTTATAATTACTATCAGACAAACCTCTAAAAGCGTATTTTGAACGATATCTTCCAATCTTAGGATTCCAGGAATTTTCAAATAATTTTTCCTGTAGATCATTCCAACTTCTTACAATGTATTCATTCATTTTATAATTCCACTCCTGTTATTCATCACCAATATTTATATGTTCTATAAAATATTCTGCTGAATTTTGTTCAAATCTGAGTCTATTCCGCGGATCAAATGATCTATTCTCACTGTCACGTAATTCCATGTGCAAATGAGAAGGTTTCCCGCTATTCCTTATATTACCCGTAAGCCCGGTAAGACCAACCACTGTGTTTCTGTCCACTGTCTGATTCAGTTTCACAAATACTTCATTCAAATGTACATAAACACTTTCAATTCCCTCCGGATAGAGGATTCGAACGAGCTTACCATACTCAATTTTTGTAGAATCCTTAATTCCTCCCGGTTTTTCATATTCTACCTTGATAAGATAATGAGGATTATCACTTACTTCTGTAACGATACCAAAATTTGTAAGCGGGTAAACCGGAGTATTTTCTGGAACAAAAAAATCTATTCCTTCATGAATTCTTTTACGTTCACGAGTTCCACGTCCGCAACCATAATGATCCGCCCACCGATTTCTAATATATTCTTTAATCAATTCATTAAAACTTTTTCCATCTTTGAAAGGAGATTCATAGTGATAAAACACATCAATAAATTCTGATGTAAAAAGAACTTTTGGCTCTTTGAAGGATAATGGATTAACTGCAATCATGGAATCCGCTTCACAAGTGAGAATCGTAATATTATCCATCTTCTTCTTTAAAAATTTTATATAGAAAAAATCACTTACAATTATTATAAGTAAAATAATTACAATGACTGCACGAATTAACGATGCGCTGATCTTCATAAGAAACCTCTTTAAAACCCTTTTTTATTTTCAACTTTAAATTATGAAGTTATTTGGCAATATTTTTCTAATAATGAATCTCTAATTGATAAATATGAAAGAAGTTTAGTGCTATTAATTTCATAGTATACTTGACAGTAAAACCGGTCCTAAAATATTTTGATCGTCCGATCATCAAATAGTATAGAAAATTAAGGAGATAGAATGAGAACTGAAACTCCAAAAGCAGATATGATCAAGCAGGATTGGTATCTGGTGGATGCAAAGGATATGGTTTTAGGAAGATTGGCGACACAGATCGCAACAATCCTCCGTGGAAAGAATAAACCATACTACACTCCACATCTAGATACTGGTGACTACGTTGTAGTTATCAATGCTGACAAGGTCAGGCTTACAGGAAATAAGGAATTACAAAAAACCTATAAACGTTATAGTGGATATCCGGATGGACAAACTGTCATCCCATTCAAAAGAATGATCCAGGAACATCCAGAAAGAATTATTGAACATGCAGTGAAAGGAATGCTTCCAAAGAACATCTTGGGAAGACAACTTATAAATAAACTTAAAGTTTATGCTGGGACAGAGCATCCTCACATAGCTCAAACTCCCAAGCCACTCAATTTATCTAGTTAGGGAGATATCAAATGCAATATTTTGATGCCGTAGGAAGAAGAAAAACATCCGTTGCAAGAGTTCGCTTAACACCTGGAACAGGTAAACGAATTGCAAATAATCTTACTATGAAGAAATACCTTCAACGTGAGATCCTCGAAATGATCATTGAACAACCACTCAAACTTGTAGGACTTTCAGAGAAAGTTGATATTAAAGTTAATGTTGATGGTGGTGGACTTTCCGGTCAAGCAGGTGCAATTCGTCATGGTATATCACGTGCTCTTGTTAAGTATGATGAAGAATTAAAAGGCGAATTAAAGAAAAACGGATTCCTTACTCGTGACCCGAGAATGGTGGAAAGAAAGAAACCAGGTCAACCAAAAGCGAGAAAGAAATTCCAATTCTCAAAACGTTGATCAATTATTCAGTTTAGATATTATTATAAACTGATCACACTATTCGGATATATGCAAAGCGGTGTTCGGCAGCTGCCGGATTGAATTGCTGACAAAACCGAATAGGAGAAAAAGAACCGTAAATAAAGGAGAAAAAATGTCAGTAGTAACAATGAAATCTCTCTTAGAGAGTGGAGTTCACTTTGGTCACCAAACTTATAAGTGGAATCCGAAAATGGATAGATACATTTTTATCAAAAGAAATGGTATTCATATTTTAGACCTTAAACAAACCCTTGATGCAATTAATGAATCTTATATGTTCATCAAAGATCTCGTTTCAAAAGGCGAAACTGTACTTTTTGTTGGAACTAAGAAACAAGCACAAGAATCTGTGAAGAATGCAGCTAAGAAATGCGGCGGATTTTTTGCTTCGAACCGTTGGTATGGCGGAATGCTTACAAATATGAAAACTATTCGACGCAGTATTGAAAAATTAGATTACTATGAACAAATAGTAGAAGATGGAACTATCAATAGTTTTACAAAACTTGAAGCAACTAAAATGAAACGTACTTATGATAAGATTTTATTCGGTCTTGGCGGTATTAGAGAAATGGATAAACTTCCAGGAGCTGTCATTATCGTAGATATCATAAAAGAAAACATTGCTCTTCTAGAAGCAAAAAAACTTGGTATTCCTGTTGTGGCAATGGTTGACACAAATGCAGATCCAGACCCGGTGGACTATGTAATTCCTGCCAATGATGATGCAATAAGAGCTATTCAGCTTATCACTGATGTAATGGCAAATGCTGTTATTGAGGGAAAACAAGCATTACTTGAAGGTGCAGATATTATTCAACCAGCAGTAGATGAAACAAAACCCGAAGAAAAAACAGCAGAAAAAATAGCTGTTAAGAAATCAGAAGAAAAACCAAAGGAAGAAAAGAAAGAAGAGACAGCAAAACCTATTAAAAAAGCTGCTAAGAAAGTAGAGGATAAACCTAAAAAAGAAGTGAAAAAAGAAGAAGCTGCAAAACCTGTTAAAAAAACAGTTAAAAAAGCAGAAGAAAAACCTGAGAAAGAAGCAAAGAAAGAAGAAGCTGCTAAACCTGTTAAAAAAGCAGTTAAAAAAACAGAAGAAAAACCTAAAAAAGAAGTGAAAAAAGAAGAAGCTGCAAAACCTGTAAAAAAAACAGTTAAGAAAGCAGAAGAAAAACCTGAGAAAGAAGCAAAGAAAGAAGAAGCTGCTAAACCTGTTAAAAAAACAGTTAAGAAAGAAGAAGAAAAACCAAAGAAAGAAGTGAAGAAAGATGAAGCTTCTAAACCTGCTAAAAAGGCAGTTGAGAAAACAGAAAAAGAAGCTTAACTAAAAGAAACAATATCAGGAGAAAAATATATTATGGGTATTTCAGCAAAATTAGTTATGGAGCTTAGAAGAAAAACTGATGCAGGTATGATGGACTGTAAAAAAGCTCTGACCGAAACAAATGGAGATTTAGAAGCAGCTACAAACTATCTTAGAGAAAAAGGTATAAGTAAAGCTGCAAAAAAAGCAAGTAGAATTGCTGCTGAAGGACTTGTGTTCAACGCAATTTCTGATGATGAAAAGATCACAGCTCTTGTTGAATTAAATTCTGAAACTGACTTCGTAGCAAAGAATGATGATTTCAAAGCTTTTGGTAAAATGCTTACAAAACTTGTTATTGAAAATGATCTGAAAACTGTGGAAGAACTTAATGCTCTTGCAATTGATGGGTCAACAGTAGAAACCAAACTTAAAGAACTCATTGCCAAGATCGGTGAGAATATGAACATCCGACGTTTTGCCAGAATTTCATCTGACAGTTTTGTAACAACATACCTCCATATGGGTGGAAAAATTGGTGTTGCACTTCAATTAAATGGCAATGTAACTGATGAAAACAAAACTAAAGCAAAAGATATTGCCATGCATGTTGCCGCAATGTCTCCTGACTTCCTTGATAAATCTGAAGTTACTCAGGAAGTTCTAGATAAAGAGCGAGCTATCCTCAAAGCTCAGCTTATTGAACAAGGTAAACCTGAGAATATCATTGATAAGATCCTGATTGGGAAAATGAATAAATTCTTTGAAGAGAATTGTCTTCTTCAACAAAAATATGTAAAAGATGATAAGATCACCGTTGAGAATTACGCTGGAGATTTGAAAGTAATTTCAGTTACTCGTTTTAAACTTGGTGAAGGCCTTGAAAAAAGAAATGAGGATTTTGCTGCTGAAGTTAAAGCACAAATGAATGCTTAATAATTTTGTAGGAGTGAACTGATGCGAAAGTATAAACCTGAAAAGATCCACAATGTAATATTCAAAATTAGCGGAGAAATATTAGCTGGTGAGAAAGGGTTCGGCATAGATATGAAATGTGTCGAAAAAATTATTGATGATCTTATCGCAATCAGGAAATTAGGCTATAGCGTTGGTATCGTTTTAGGCGGAGGAAATTTCTTCCGAGGTGTTTCTGAAATTGGTAATCGTATCAATCGCTATACAGCAGATAATGTTGGTATGTTGGCAACTATTCAAAACGCCTTGATAATGAGTGGTCTCTTACAAAAGAAAAATTATCGTACTGAAATATATTCTGCTATTCAAGTTGATAAAGTAGCGAAATTCTATACACCCAATAGAGCTACAACTTCTCTAAATGAAGGGAAGATATGCTTTTTCTGCGGTGGTATTGGAAATCCATTTTTTACAACTGATACGGCAGCCATTCTTCGTGCAATAGAATTGGGTGCAGATATCGTTCTTAAAGGAACAAAAGTAGATGGTGTTTTCAGTGCTGATCCCAATAAAGATCCAAATGCAAAATTCATAGCAGATATCACATTCACAGAAGCTCTTAATAAGAATCTACATGTTATGGATATGACTGCATTTTCTTTAGCTCGTGAAAATAATATGCCAATTAAAGTTTTTAATATTACAAATAAAAATAGTTTAATAGAATCTATTTTGAATAAAGACGTTGGAACCTTTGTGCACAAGTAAGGAGTTATCATGGAAAAGTTAGTATTAGATCTTACAGAAAAAATGGAAAATGCCTTCAACTCATTACTGAAAAATTTTTCTAAGATCAGAACTGGGAGAGCAAATGCATCTGCACTGGATGATATTAAAATTGATTATTATGGTGCTCTAACTCCAATTAAGCAACTTTGCAATATCTCCATTCCAGAGCCAAGACTTATTGTAATTCAACCTTGGGATAAATCTATCCTGGAGGGAATTGAAAGAGTTCTGCTTTCTTCTAATATTGGTGTTACACCCGATAATGACGGTAATGTTTTACGACTTCCATTCCAGCCTTTAACAGAAGAGACAAGATTGGAGATTGTAAAACAACTTAAAAAGCTAGCAGAAGATGCTAAGATCGAGTTAAGAAATATTCGCCGTGAAGGAAATGAAACATCTAAGAAAATGGAAAAAGGAAGTGAGATAAGTGAAGACAACATGAAAGATCTCCAAATTGATATTCAAGAACTTACTGATAAATGGGTTAAAAAGATCACAGATACTGCTAAAACAAAAGAAATTGAAATAATGGAAGTATAGTATTTATGATAATTAAATTAGAGGAAAGGTTATGGCTCTTATAATAACTTCGGAATGTGTAAAATGCGGGTTATGCGTAGATGTCTGCCCTACATCAGCTATCATTGAGAGTGAAAATCAGTATATTATAACTGATGCTTGTGTAGAATGCGGTAAATGCAAAGAAGTCTGTCCTATTGATGCAATTAAAAGTGTAAAAATGAACGGACAGTAAATAATTTTTTAATAATAAAAAGAAAGCCCGATTTATTTCGGGCTTTTTTCATTGTAGTATTAACCTGGCCAGAGATTTCCAGCTGTGTTTGCTATTTTCCTTTATAATATTTTTCTTCATTTCTTCCCGATCCATCTTGAAATATTTGATAATTGCCTTTGTAATTGCTTCTTTGGAGACTTCTCCAGCTATAATTCCGGTTTTTGAATCCAACACAAGTTCAGCTAAACTGCCCACCGGAGTGGCAACAGCTCCTAATCCCATATCATAAGCAATCTGTAAAACTCCGCTTTGTGTTGCCTGCAAATATGGAAGGACAAGTACATCAGCCGCTTTGAAAAATAGTTCAATTTCACTATCCTTCACAAATCGCTCTATAAAAGTGACCCTATCTTTCAACTTAGTTTCCAAAATTGCATCATGATATTTTTTGGCATTTCCATAAACTTCACCTACAATTAGTAAATGAGCATTATTAATTTTCTTAACAACATCTGGAAATGATCTAATTAATAGTTCTAAACCTTTATATTCTTTAATATATCCAAAAAATAGAATTACTTTTTTATCATCGAGAGACAATTCAGATTTGGCTGATTTGTTTGTGTATTTATTAAAATTATAACAATTATAAACTGGATGAAAAGCATGAATGGTTTTCTTTTTTGGGAAAAGTCTGTATGCATCATCATAAACTGATCTTGAAAGAGTAACCAGTAAATCCGCTTTTTTTAGAGCATATTTAGTTAAACTTTTCGCAAAAAGCCATTTTTCGTGGAAATCTATGTTATGAACAATGTAATATAATTTGGTTCTTTTTTTTAATCGTCTTAAAATAAAACCATAAGATATTGCGAAAAATGGGATCCAGTAACTTATGATAAGAATATCAGGTTCCCAATCATTGATCTCTTTTATAGTTGGATACCATGTAAAAGGATTATATGGAGTTAATCTTGAAATTATAGTGAAATCTGGTTTTTCGACTTTACTGAATTGATCTTTACCGGGAAATAATATTTCAGGATATTGGTGTTTGAAAGAAAAAAATCTTATTTCATTATTCTGGTTGAATTCTTTAGCAAGCTGAGAACAGAATTGAGCTATCCCGCCCCTGTAAGGATAGGCAGGTCCCAGAAAACCGATTTTCATTTTTTATTTTTTTCCAAAAACGCCTTTTTCTCTTTATTTGTAATTATAACTGCTCCCATAAATTCATCAAATTCTATCTGTGGAGCCATTTCAGCAATACTATTCGCTATCTCCAACGGTTTAGGAAAACTGAGTGAGTATACTAAAGATTTTTCTTTATCATCTTCTAGATATTTTAACTGTATCATTTTACGTTTATCTTCATTCAGTTCTAGTTTTGTTAATGATCCCCACAAAATATTCACATTTTTTTTACCAAGATATTGAAAGGTTATCATTTCCGTTGTAAATTTGATCTTATTTAAAGAAAATAGGTTTTTCAAAAAAGAATTTAAAGCCAAGAACATTATAGCAAAAGGAACAAATTGAACAAATTTTGATGATTCTGAATTAACTTTATTGAATATTAACCAGATAGAATAAGCTATTGCAAGTGCAGCAAAAATAAGAGTGAACCAGCGAATGAACTGATTAAACTTATAAGTTCGTGGTAATCCTTTTGTTTTATTTATATCTAAAAATTCTTCTAATTCTTTCATTACTCTTACCTTATTTTACTTCTTAACTCTTCCAAGACAATTTCAGGTGCTGAATAATTTTTAAAGATATCAAGATCCAATCCTTCTCCGTGAAAGTCACTACCGCCAGTTCTGATAAGCATATTATTTTGTGCGATCTCATTATAATGCAAAACAGTTTGATCATTGCATTTAGCATAAAAAACTTCCATGCCATCAATTCCAAATTTTATAATATCATAAATATAATCATCGTTACCAAGCGTATACGGATGTGCCAGAACACTTACTCCACCTGCATTTCGTATAACTTTAATAATTGCTTCTACACTGGGAGCAGCTTTGGGAACATATGCATAACAATGTTCACCAAGATATTTTTCAAATGCTTCATATTTATTTTTGCAGAATCCATTCTCAATTAATGCCCATGCTAAGTGGGGACGTCCAAGATAATTATTCTCACCAGCTCTCGCATAGATCTGCTCACGATCAAGACTCACACCTTGTTCTTTAAGTTTTTCTATCATTGAGTTGGCTCGATGAAAACGATTATCATAGATCACACTTAATGCTTCATTTATTTCTTTGTTCTCAGTATCTATGTAATATGCAAGAATATGTACGTCTTTTCCTTTATGAAGGCAACTGATCTCAACTCCGGGGATCAGTTCAATATCCATTTCTTTGGCTATTTCTATAGCATTACGATAACCATCTAAATTATCGTGATCTGTAATAGCGATCACACCATGATCACTTTCTTTTGCTAATTCTAAAACTTCTCTAGGTGAATAAATTCCATCTGAAAAATTTGTATGTATGTGAAGATCTATCTTTTTCATCAAACTCCCGATCTCTTTTTTTATATATTTGTAATTTGAATTTACTTTATTTGTCAATGTAAAAGTAAAAATTACGATGTTATATGCTTCCTATATAACTTCTACAGCAATTTATAAAAAGATATCCCAACCTGTTATGATCAATCTATTTTGTTACTATCCTCATTATCTTTATGTTTCTTTTTTAATAAACCTGTAGATTCACCAATTATCCATAAGCCAAGAAGTATAACAAGTATAGGCCAACCTATATGAAAATAACGCCAGAGTTGGAATGGTGAAGAGGATAAACCGGCCATTACTAATATTCCTCCTGGAATCAGGGGCCACCAATGAGTTTTACCTTTATTAAGCAGATCAATCACAAAGATACCGATAAATCCAAGTCCCAGACCTAATGTATTGAATTGTGAATAATTTCCAGCTATCCCAAATTTTGTACTACTAAATCCTAGGCCAAAAATAATACATCCAGGAATTAACAATCCGTATGAATCTTTGTAGAAATATGCTGCAATAAATAAACCACCCAATAGTAACAAAAAAGAATTCTGATGGAATCCAGCAATCAATCTTATACCTGATATCGATATACCAATAATAATTAATATAATTCCAGCAATAATCTGACCTTTACGTTCTCTTTTCATTTTTTCTCCTTCCAAAATTTATTTTAATAACATCATTTTCCTAATTTGCTGAAAATTTCCAGCTTTCAATTTATAGAAATATATCCCTGACGAAACAGGTTTGTTATTTTGATCTGTTCCGTTCCATTCTACATTATTAATTCCTAATTTCAAATTTATAATTTCTAATTTCTTTACTTTCTGACCTTTCAAATTATAGATCACTAACTCTGTGTTCTCAGTGATCTCGGTGGTTAAATTAAAACTGATCACAGTATTTGGGTTAAAAGGATTAGGATAATTTCTCAATTTAAAATTCGTAATTGGTAATTCGTAATTCTCAGTTCCCACCCCATTCCATTCATAAGCTCCCATATCAATAGAATCATTGTATGTACGCATGTTTCCAGCCAAATCAAATTCAGGAAATTCAAAACCAAAAGGTAGAAGATTAGTTCCAGAATCAATACAGGGAGAATTTGCTTCCAAGCTGTATGGATGTAACCCTGATTCTACAAAAAGCGGTTCATCATCAATGTTACCTTTTCCATCATGTCCGAATTGAATATCATTGTAAGTTGTGTAGAATGGCTTGCAGTGAAGCACTTGATGTGGATCATAGAAATTCGTTTCGTTTTCCCAAATTATATTATTAGTGATCTGCAGTTTGGAAATATATGTATGAATTGCTGCAGTTGCATGGAATGTTTCTTCATTCATAACGTAATTTGATATAATGGTATTATTAGTAATTGTGGGATATGAGTATGAACAATAAATAGGTGAGCCACTGATGAATGCATAATTGTTTTCAAATAAATTCCCAAAAACGAAAGGTGCTGAATGATACTCAAAACTGATAGCTCCACCATAATCAGCGATATTATACCGGAAGATACAATTAAATATTTCCAGATCAGAAGCATCATAAACCTCGATTGCTCCACCTTTTTCCTCAAATGATTTGGAATATTCAAAAATACAATATTCAAGTTTTGAAGAATTATTCAGCGTTGAGACACTATTAAATTTTATTCCATTCCAGGCACCTGATTCTGAATGATCTATCATGAAATATTCAGAATATTTACTGGTAAATATAATTTGATTTCCAGCTGTTCCATTTGCCAATATCGTACCTTTTACATCTATTGAATAGAAATCCTGGAATTCAATTTTTACTCCTGCATTTATGTTAACTGTAACTCCACTCTCTATTATCACATCATCAATCACTTTAACTGTATCCGCACTCCAAAATTCATCTGACGTAATATTTCCACCAACTTCAATTGAGTTTCTCATAGAAGTGGTTTTTGAAGAGAATTTCTTTTTATTATCTGATAAAATATTTTCCCTTGAACTTGGTGAGAATATTTGACATCCATAGTCTTCTGCAGGTGATCCTGGAACCACTGAGTAATCACCATTTACCGGATCAACCAGAAAGGGATCAGTTCCAATTATATTTGCCGCAGCGGCCCAACTGACCGCTTGTGGCGGATTTCAACCATATTCACATAATTCCACAAAATGTTTGGTTGAATCTGCATTTATTACTTCATCTGAATGGTACGACCAATTATCAAGTAAGTTGGGAATTCCATAGGTTCCATAAAAAATACTGATCGCCACATTGGCACCTGTTGGCAACCACTCCATTGGGATACCAGTCAAATATGTGAAATCATCTCCTGTATTAACAGCATCAACAAAGATGCTCCTTTCCAGTGTAATATTCCCACCTGCTCCCTGCAAACGGACAGCATAATCGTGTGGTTGATAGAACGTGCAATATTGAATGTAACCTGTGGGAATTTCTATACCAGTTGGATTATTAATTCCTCGATAGCGGATATTTCCATTTAGGATAATACAATTATCAATATCAAGCTTGTTATTACAATATGAAATACATATCTGCTCACCTCCCAGATCGAGTATAGCTCCGTTTCCTTCAATTCTTACATCCAAACCTTCAGGACCGGAAAGGTCTGTAATTATTGGATCAAAAATCTTACCAATGAGAAGTCCACCAGTGTAAATTACACCTGTCTGTAGAGTTAGATATTTATCATAATCGCCAATGGCGGGAGCAACTTCATAAACTTCTTTTAAGGTTATAGTATAAGCATTACTAATTAAGATAAATAAAACCCCGATAATTAGTGTTTTCTTCAATTTTTATCCTTGATTCTTCTTTTCTTTTTCCAGCCCAGAAATGATAATGGAGCATATGGAGAATCGGTTTCTGCCTTACTGATCTTTTTATTTAATATTCCCCACATCACAGCTACTAATACAAGCAAACCAAACGAGGAAAATATCTGGAAAATACAAAGGAAATTAAATAGTGAATGCATTATCATTGCTAGAAGAAGTCCCAAAAATACAACAGTGATCTTTTTGTTTTTATCAAGTTTGTATCTTGCCAGTGCGTATCCCCAGAAACTGGAGAAAAGTGCATGGGCTGGTACTGATAGAAAAGCTCGGATCAATAGTGTATCAGATAGTAAAAAGGGAGTTTGTGCATAAGCACGTACTAAATACATCCCATTTTCTAATGAGGCAAATCCCAAAGCAACAGCAGCAGCATATACTATTCCATCCATTGGTTCATTAAAGTTCTTATTCCTGTAAAAATATAACCAAACCATGAGGAATTTGCATAATTCTTCAATAATTGGAGCAACAATTATAGTCGATATTAATTGATCGAATTTAATTAACATATGAAAAGCTATCACAATAAATGTAGCTAGAATACCTAAAAAATAAGCTGCGATAACCAGTTTGCGAGGTTCAGGCTCTAATTTATCCCTTTTATAAAAATACCAGAGCCAATACAATCCCGGTGCAAAACCAATTAAAATATAATGCATTTATTGCCTCCTCAAATATTACATGTTTACAGGACGTATCATTTTGATGCGTCCAAAACGATACAGTTCAATCTGCTCCGATAAATCGGATAACCTGCTTATTTTTGATCCTTCTTTAAAACCTTATGTGATTCTTTCAGCCATTTGATGATCTCGATCTGCTGTGGACATTTCAGCATACATTCACCGCATTCCGTACATTTATCTGCCTGGTTCTGCTCTTTTATGAAACCATTGTAAAACGACTTGCTCCGTTCAAGGTCATCATACATTCTATACATCATATAAAATCCCAGAATAGAAGATATAGCAACTCCCTGCGGACAAGGCTCACAATATTTACAGGTTGTGCACATGAATGGTAATCGTTTAATATATGCTTTTCTTACTTCTTTAAATAATTTTATTTCCTTTTCAGATAAAATACCAACCTCTGCCTTTTTTGCACTTTCAATGTTCTCTTTTACATGCTGCATCAATGTCATACCACTTAACAAAATTGGAACATCCTTTTTATTCCAGAGCCATCGTAAGGCACCATCAGCATAGGAACGTTTGAGGGGGAAATTCTGCCACAATTCCTCAATTTCTTTCGGTGGTTCCTTGGCAAGTTGCCCACCCCGAAGTGGCTCCATAACGATAACATCAATATTATTTTTTACAGCATATTTAAAGCCTTTTTCTCCAGCTTGAAAAGTAAGATCCATATAATTGTATTGGATCTGGCAAAATTCCCATTTATCATAAGCATCAACTATTTCCTTGAAAACTTTATACGAATCATGAAAAGAAAAACCGATATGTTTTATTTTACCTTCGGCCTTCTTTTTCTCACACCAATTAAATACGCCAAGATTGTTTATAGTCTTCCAGGATCTGGCATTCAGAGCATGAAGAAGATAGAAATCTATATAGTTTGTCTGCAGTTTTTTTAATTGCTCATTAAAATATTTATCAAAATCTGCTTCTTCCTTAATAAGCCAGGCAGGAAGTTTGGTCGCTAAAAAGATTTTATCCCGCAAGTTACGCTTTTTTAAGTATCTTCCTACAAAATTTTCACTTTCTCCACCATGGTAAGGTTGAGCAGTATCGAGATAGTTCACGCCATTCTCAATTGCATAATCCAGCATCTCTTCCGCTTTTTCTGCATCAATGAATTTCTGGTTTTTGTCGAGAATTGGGAAACGCATTGTACCAAAACCCAGAATGGAAACCTTCTCTCCGCATAATTTACGATATTGCATATTTGCCTCTATATAATATTATTATCACCAGGCTCTCATATAACCAAAGGAAACAGATGAACTCTCAGAGATTTCGTTAATGCCAATATTTAATACATATATATTGCTCCCTTTTTGATAATTGGTCATTATATGAATCAGCCCTGGCAATCCTGCTCCAAATTTGAAAGATAGCATGGATTTTTCATCAATGATATGTTCAAATAAAAATCCTCCGCCACCAAATAGTTTTTTACCATTAAAATCTTCAAGTTCTTTCCAGATCAGCTCAGCTTCTTCAGCTTCATCCATCCAGTCGTCATATTTCCCGAATTCCCAGAACATCCCAGTATATCCATAAAATCCGAGCCTTGATTCTTTTAGAAGATAAAATAGAGAACCCGATAATTGTGGTGCAAACCC
>JAVCCH010000186.1 GCA_030765535.1 Candidatus Tenebribacter davisii | reverse complement strand
CCATCAATTTTAGCTCCCATTAAAATTAAACAATCTATTAGATTTCCGATCTCAGGTTCCTTTGCTACATTATGCAGATCAGTTACCCCATCAGCAAGTACAGCTACCATAATTGCATTTGCCGTCGCTCCAACACTTACTTTTTCAAATCTTATTTTTGCACCTTTAAGATGATCACAAACAGCATTAATATAACCGTGTTCTATTTCGATCTTTGCACCAAGAGCTTCCATAACTTTCAAATGAAGATCAACAGGACGGGTGCCAATTGCACAACCACCAGGGAATGATACTCTTGCTTTTCCGCATCGTGCTAAAAGAGGTCCTAGAACATAGATAGATGCTCGCATTTTACTAACTAGTTCGTAGGGTGCTTCGTAATAATCTGCATGAGTTGTATCTATACTTAAGGTTTCATTTTCGTATTCTACTCTAGCTCCTAAAACCCTTAATACATGGGCCATCATCTTAATATCATTAAGGTGTGGAACATTATGAAAAACTGATTTTCCTTTTGCCAGAAGTGCTGCCGTCATAATTGGAAGAATAGCATTCTTAGCACCGCTAATCTTAACATTACCTGCTAATTTTTTACCACCGATTATTACAAATTTATCCATATATATTCCTTTAATAATCTACTTTTAAATGTTTACTTAATTTATCAAGAGCAATTTTATGTTTTTGTTTTGGCATTATCGCTAAATTATATAGTTTCCATTTTATAGCAGGAAGATCTTTTACATGTTCAATTCCTAACAGTTTCCATTTTGGTTGATTATTCTTAAATGACAGAATGAATTGTTTATCATCTTCAGTTAATATTGCATTAATCTCAGCAATCAAATCATCTCTGGTTTTGATAAGTTGATCCAAAGAAACTACTTCTGAAGTCATTCCAATAAACTCATTTTTGTAACTATGTGATATATCCAATCTATTTGGATTCAGTAGTTCAACTATTGGACGAGGATGACTTAACAGATAAACTATAAAAGCTTTCCGAATAGAATCTGTTATTCCTTCATTTTCAAGTAGTTTTGTGATATCGAATAAATCACGAGGATGCTGTCTGTCCAATGCTGCACATATTTTCCCAGCATAAAGATCAGCAGTAGAGAGGATTTGAACTTTTACATCCTTTTGGAATATCTCTTTTGCTTTTGCAGTAAGAGATAAATTTTGAGCTGGAAAAACACTACCCCGAATTACAAAATTTGGTTCGATCTTAACAATTGTATTTTCATTAGAAACAATTAAACCTTTGATTAAATCATCATTGTTAAACTTTTTTTCTGTAACCTTAGAGTTTGGAAAAATCTTTTTTATATAAGTTGAATATCTAAGCAACATTAATGCGATTTTTTGAAAGGCAGTTTCCCTTTTATTTATAGGAAGATATGTTATGTCAATATCAACGGACAGTCGTGGGAAATTACGGATAAAGAAATTTAAGGCAGTTCCACCTTTTAAAGCAAAATCCGATTCTCTAGCTAAAAAGGGGAGAATTCTTATTAATAGGTTTGCTTGCTTAAAATATTGGCTCTGCATCATATGTACTATTTTTGGGAACGGTTATATTATATTTCTTATCAAGTTTTCCGTTTACTTCTATCACACGCTTACCCTTCCCTAAATTCACCGGTTTTACATTGATGTCTTTAAACCAGAAATGATCACTTGTTTCTGCCAGATATAGAAAAAGTCGTTTTACTTTTATTGAATTACAATTTTCTAACAGCATTTGCACTAACTCACTTCGCAAAGTGGTTAAATTATCAAATATTTTTATTGCTTCTTCAAAATTTTGTTTCTGAGGGACATGAAACAATAATTCAAATGCAGCTAATTCGGGAGATGATATCAGTATCGAGAAACTTTTATAATCGAATGAAAAAAGAAATTTCTTCAGATCTATTGCAAAAAGATCGAAAGAGTAATATTGTATTGTCTTTCCCCAATTTTTTTTTGTGAACCAAGTTGGTAATCTTTCTTTACTTGCTCCAAACAAATCTATCTTGGGTTTGAAGGGGATATAATGTGTTAACCCATGTAACTCAAGTGCAGTTTTCCCTCCTGGGTGAGTACTCAGATTTTTCTGAGTTTGCAAGCAATAAAGTGCTCCTTGCCATTCTATTATGTCGAATTTCTTTTTATAGGCACCATATCCCATTCGTTCGATCCAATCACTTTCTACATAACGATGAAGCAAGTCATTGCTCAATCCCATTTTATTCAAATAGGATGTCGAAGCAACTGTACCTGGCGACCATTTCGTTAATATCTGGTTTATTTTAGACATTATAACTTTACCTATTTCCAAGTTATGAGCTTCAACTTAAACCACATATGGTTTATATTTGTGCTCAAAACTTTACTTATTAACAACTTTCAAGTGCTACGATAAACTAGACTCAAATTATTGCAAGAATTTTTTTATTGCATCAATTCTATATAATACTCATGATTCTATCAAGATTATTCAAATCCTGGTATACCTGAATATCCTTGAATCCGTTCTCTTTAGCGATCTCAGTTATTCTAATAGCCTGATCGTAACCTATTTCAAAATATATTTTACCCGATTCCGTCAAATGTTCTTTTGCATTTTGTAAGATTTTATTATAAAAGATCAAACCATTATCATCTGCTTGAAGTGCAGATTTTGGTTCAAAGTCTTTTATCTCAATTGGTAATTGATCATAATCTTTTTGTGAAATGTAGGGTGGGTTTGAGATTATCAAATCATATGTACCTGGTACATCACTAAATATATCAGATTGGCGAAAATTGATATCAACGCAATTGAAAGCTGCATTTTGTTTAGCAATTAACAGTGCATCATTTGAAATGTCCGTTGCCTCAATTATAACGTTATTCAAGTTCTTTGCTAAAGCTATTGCTATCGCACCAGAACCAGTTCCAATATCCAGGATACTGTTTATATTTTTTTCATCATGAATTATTTTCTCAACCAGCAATTCTGTTTCCGGACGAGGTATTAAAACATCTTTTGAGACTTTTATCCTGAAGCCGTAGAATTCAGTTTCTCCCAAAATATATTGGAGAGGTTCGTTTTTTAATCTTCGGGAAGACATCGCGGAAATGATATTGAATTGACTTTCAGAAATTTCTTTTTCCATTTGAAAATAGAGCTCAAGTTTTTTTATTTTCAGTACATGAGATATAATAAGTTCAGCATTCAGTTTTGGGCTTGTGATCTTATTTTTCTCAAACTTAAGTACCAATTTATCCAATATCTTGCGGATTGTCCAGATTCTCAAATTCTCTCCTTAAAAAATAAAAGGTTCATTCAGTAGAATGAACCAATGGAATACGAGAGATCTTAAAAAAAAATTAAAATCCCCGGACTTTCTTTAATATCTTTTCCTGAATATTAGAAGGTGTTTTTTCATGTCTAACATATTCCATTGTATATATAGCTCTTCCCTGTGAAATAGATCGTAATCTGGTAGCGTAACCAAAAAGTTCACTCATGGGAACATATGCTGTAATTTCCTGTTTCTGATTGGAACTCCTGATATTTTCTATCCTGCCGCGTTTAGCATTGATATCACCGATTATCTCTCCAACAAAATCTTCGGGAGAGATAACACTAATTAGTATTATAGGTTCCATAATCACGGCTTTAGCTGCTTGAAATCCATTATTTACGGCAATCGAAGTTGCTATACTGAAAGCAGTTTCACTAGAATCAACTTCATTGAATTTGCCATCTATGAGTTCAATTTTAACCTGTTCTATAGGGCTGCTCATTAATGGACCATCAAGGCATGCATTTAAAGCACTATTTTTAATTGCTTTCCAATATTCTTTAGGTATAGCTTCGGGATCTACTGAATTTATAAAGGTATTCTTTTCACCAGTTTTGAGTTCATCAAGTTTAATTGGTGTAAGTTTCAATTTTACAATTGCAAAATGACCCTTACCATTTAACTCTCGAATAAATTCTCCATTGGCAATAACTGTATTTGTAATAGTTTCACGATATGCAACCTGTGGAGTACCTACATTTGCATTAACATTGAATTCGCGTTTAAGCCGGTCAATAATTATCTCAAGATGTAATTCTCCCATACCGGAGATGAGTGTTTGACCGGTATCCTTATGTTGTGAGACTCTAAAAGTTGGGTCTTCTTCTTCCAATTTTTTCAAACTTATATCAAGATTTTCTTTATCAGCTTTGGTTTTAGGTTCAATTGCAATTGAAATCACTGAGTCAGGGAACGATATAGGTGCAAGAAGCAGATTCATGTCGGATGTTGTGAGAGTGTCGCCGGTTCTTATCTCCTTAGGGCCTACTAAAGCGGCAATATCACCTGCTTCAAGTTCGAAAATGTCTTTCTTCTTATTGGAATGAACTTGTAGAACCCGGGAGACTCGTTCTTTTTTCCCAGTGGTCTGATTAACAATGGAATCTCCACGTTTTATAGAGCCGGAATAGACTCTGATATAGATCAATTTACCAACATATTTATCTACCTGAACCTTAAACGCCAGTGCAGAAAACGGGATTGTAGGATCGGGTTGAATTAGTATCTCTTCATTGCTATCTACAGTAACACCAATTGCCGGGGGTACATCCAGGGGAGAAGGCAGATAATAATTAATGGCATCCAGTAAGGGTTGTACTCCTTTGTTTTTGAGTGAAGATCCACACAGAACAGGTACAAACTGATGTTCTAAGACACCAATACGGATTGCTGAAATTATTTCTTTCTCAGTTATTTCTTTTTCTTCAAGAAATTTTTCCATCAGATCATCATCATATTCAGCTAGATTCTCTAGAAGTATATTTCTTGCTATTTCAGTTTTTGCTAAAAATTTCTCAGGTATTTTTTGAGCATAATATTTCAAACCCATTGATTCCTGATCGAAATAGATAGCTTTCATACTGATGAGGTCGATAACACCTTCAAAACTGTCTTCCTGACCGATAGGGAGTTGAATCGCTAGAGCATTTTTGGTAAGACGGTCATTTATCATGTCTATTGCATGTTCAAAATCTGCACCTGAACGATCCATCTTGTTAATAAAGGCAATACGGGGTATATTATATCTATCTGCCTGATGCCATACTGTTTCTGATTGAGGTTCCACTCCGCTTACTGCACAGAATATCCCAACTGCACCATCCAGTATTCTTAAGGAGCGTTCTACTTCAGCTGTAAAATCAACATGGCCGGGTGTATCAATAATATTAATTTGTTTCTTTTTCCAAAAGCATGTAGTAACCGCAGATGTGATCGTGATGCCACGTTCTTTTTCCTGGGTCATCCAGTCCATCACGGCATTGCCGTCATGAACTTCACCCATTCTATGAATGATGCCGGTATAAAACAATATCCTTTCGGTAGTTGTTGTTTTACCGGCATCAATATGAGCCATTATGCCAATATTACGTATCTCAGATAAATCTCTGTTCTTTGACATAAGGCGATATTCTTTTTAAACTCTAAAATGAGCGAATGCTTTGTTAGCTTCTGCCATTTTATGAACATCTTCACGACGTTTAATACTGGCACCTTCTTTTTTGTATGCGGCCAACATCTCACCCGCAAGGCGTTCAACCATAGTATTTTCAGAACGTTGTCTAGCAAAGGAAATGATCCATCTATACGATAGAGCCTGGGCATTTTTCTTAGTAACTTCTGTTGGAACCTGGTAGTTTGATCCACCAATACGGCGTGAAACCACCTTGATAAGAGGTCTCACATTATCCACTGAAGTAAGAAATACATCCAGAGCTGGTTCCCCTGTTTTTTCTTCAAGGATTTCCAAAGCGCCATAAACGATCTTTTCTGCTAAACTTTTTTTGCCTTCTTTCATAACAGCATTGATGAATTTACTCAATACAACACTTTTATATTTCGGATCAGGATATATTTCTCTTTCTACTGCTTTTCGTCTTCTTGACATCTACATCCTCCTAATTCTTAGGTCTTTTCGTTCCATACTTAGAACGTGAACAGATACGACCATCAACACCTGCTGTATCGAGAGCACCACGAACAATGTGATATCTAACACCAGGTAAGTCTTTTACTCTTCCGCCACGAACGAGAACGATACTGTGTTCCTGCAGGTTGTGACCTTCTCCAGGAATATAAACTGTTACTTCCGCACCATTTGTAAGGCGAACTCTGGCAACTTTACGAAGTGCTGAGTTCGGCTTTTTTGGTGTTGTTGTGTAAACTCTTGTACACACACCTCTTCTTTGTGGGCAGGATCCGAGAGCTCTATTCTGCTTTTTCTTCTCGATCTTCTTTCTGCCTTTTCGTATCAACTGATTAATTGTTGGCACTATTTCCTCCGTTTTTATTAATTAGAAATCAAGGATATCATCAAGCGATTCTTCTGTTTCTTGATGAGCAAACTCTTGTATGATTTCGGTAATCGATTTACCTTCATCAATAGCTTTTTTCACCTGGTTATTATAGAACTTTGTTCCGGTACCGATCGGAATTCTATGTCCGATGATGATACTTTCTTTAAGACCTTCAAGGTTATCCACTTTACCTTCAATAGAAGCTTGTGTAAGAACTTTTGTGGTCTCTTGGAACGAAGCAGCCGAAAGCCAACTTTCTGTTAACAGTGAGGCTTTGGTAATACCCAGAAGGAGTTGCTCAAAGGTAGCTCCTTCGCCACCCTCTTCTTCAATGCGCTTGTTTTCTTTTTTAACTTGATTTCTTGCTACTATCTCACCTTCCAGGAACATAGTATGTCCCGGGTTGAGTATTTTAACTTTTTTAAACATCTGGCGAACGATAACACCAATATGTTTGTCATCGATTTTAACACCTTGTTTTCTATAAACTTCCTGAATTTCATTAACGATTAGTTTCTGAGCAGCGGTAATACCTTTTGCTGTAAGAATATCATGAGGATCAAGAGGCCCGCTTGAAAGTGCATCACCACTTTCTACTTTATCACCTTCGTGAACGATAATTCTTTTTCCAGGAGGGATAATATATTTTTTCTCTGTATCATCACCTGCATTTACATAGATCACACGACCTGATTTTGAAAGATCACCGATCGATACTGTTCCAGCGATCTCTGAAAGAACTGCTTTCTCTTTTGGAGTTCTGGCTTCAAAGAGATCTTGAACCCTTGGCAGACCACCGGTAATATCACTTTGCTTAACAGTTATACGAGAAGATTTCCCAAGTACATCACCAGGAAATACATAAACACCATCTTCAATCTCAACTTTCAAGCCGGATTGGATTGGAACAAGAATTTCCTTACCGGTTTTTGGAATGATCTTGAATTGTGCCTGTAGCTTTCGGTCCTTAGATTCAATAATTGTGATTTCTCTGGATCCCGTAAGCTCATTAAATTCTTCTTTATAAGTGATATCTTTTACAAAATGTTCAAATTTTAGTTCACCTTTAGCTGGAGCTATTAGTGGATTATTATAGTGATCCCAGCTGAATAATTTTGTATTTTTAACGATCTTTTGACCGTCATTAACATAAATAGTAGCAGCATATTCAACTTTATAAGATTCCAGTTCTGATCCATCTTCTTCATCGAGAATCCGGATCTTTCCAAAATAACCACTGGAGATCAATTTATCGTTACGAGTGATGACCGTATTCATCTTTTCAAATTTTATTATACCATCAACATTTGCAGCAACTTCTGCCAGATCCACATCTGTACTTGTTGTACCACCTATATGGAATGTACGCAGAGTAAGCTGAGTTCCTGGTTCACCAATACTTTGTGCAGCGATCACACCAACTGGTTCACCAATAGTAGAATGTTTATTATTTCCCAGATTTCTACCGTAACATTTTGCACAAATACCATTTTCAGATTCACAAGTTAATACGGATCTGATCCGTACAGAATTTATGCCATGATTCTGAATAGTTTGAGCCATTTCATTAGTGATCTCTGAATTAGCATAAACAATTGTTTTTTCAGTTACCGGGTCGACAATATCTTCAGCAGTTGTTCTGCCTTTGATCCTTTCTGATAGTGGCTCTACAGTTTCCAGACCTTCTTTAAGAGCACTAACTATGATACCTTCGATAGTACCGCAGTCTTCACTGGTAATTACAGCGTTTTGAGCTACATCAACAAGACGTCTTGTAAGATAACCGGCATCGGCTGTTTTAAGAGCAGTATCTGCCAGACCTTTACGAGCACCGTGAGTAGAGATAAAGTATTCAAGAACCGTGAGCCCTTCCTTAAAGTTGGACTTGATAGGAGTTTCAATAACTTCAGCTATACTGTCGGATGATCCTCTTGAAGGTTTATCCATTAAACCACGAAGAGCACCAAGTTGTCTGATCTGATCTTTACCACCACGAGCACCGGAAAGGTACATCATGTTTATAGAGTTAAAGCCATTCTTATCAGCTTCCAGCTCCTTCATGAGAAGATCAGTAACTTTCTCAGTAGTCAATTTCCATTTATCAATAACCCTGTTATAACGCTCAGTTTCAGTGATTTCACCATTCATATAACTGCTTATGATCTTTGCTACTTCTTTTTCAGTTTTTGCAATTAGTTTATCTTTGTCTTTTGGTGAGATAACGTCACTGGCACTAAAAGTAATACCGGCTTTTGTTGCGTATTTAAAACCTAGATCTTTAATATCATCCAGGAAGATTGCAGTTCTTGCCTGACCGATCTTTTCATAACATTCCATGGAAAGATCATTCAGTTTACCTTTAGTAAAAGTGTAATTTTTAAAACCAAGTTCAGGAGGTAATATCTGATTGAAGATAACACGACCCACTGTAGTAACGATAAGTTCATCTTGAAAAAGAATCTTGATCCAGGTATATAGATCAATATCAACTTTTTCAGCAATGCGGCCTTTTTGATTTTTAAGATGATCTTCCTGTTCATAAGCAAATAGAACTTCATCTGAAGAGGTAAAGCATCTTAATTTACTTGTATCTTCCGGCTGTTTATATTTTAAAATTGTCAGGTAATAATTACCGAGTACAATATCCTGATTTGTTGCCATTGCTAATTTTCCGCTGGCAGGAAGCAGCAGATTTCTTGTTGAGAGCATAAGAACTCTTGCTTCCATCTGAGCTTCATTGGAAAGTGGAACATGAACTGCCATTTGGTCACCATCAAAGTCAGCATTATATGGGATACATACAAGGGGATGAAGCTGGATAGCTTTTTCTTCTATAAGTACCGGCATAAATGCTTGAATACCATGTTTATGCAATGTTGGCGCACGGTTAAGCAGAACCGGATAGTCCTTGATAACTTCTTCCAGGATCTTCCATATTTCAGGACGTTTCTTTTCGATTAATTTCTTTGCTGTTTTTGCTTTTTCAGCTTCACCGATCTTCTCCAATCTTTCAATAATGAAAGGTTTAAATAATTCGATAGCCATATCTTTAGGTAATCCGCATTGATGCAATTTAAGGTTAGGTCCTACTGTAATAACTGAACGACCTGAATAATCCACACGTTTACCAAGCAGGTTTTGACGGAATCTACCGCTTTTACCTTTAAGTTGATCAGCAAGAGCTTTCAGAGGTCTGTTACCTCTTCCTTTTACCGGTCTGGTTTTTCTTGAATTATCAATTAGGGCATCAACGGCTTCCTGCAGCATACGTTTTTCATTTCGTAAGATCACTTCAGGAGCATTAATATCAATGAGACCGCGAAGACGGTTATTACGTGTAATAACTCTTCTATAAAGTTCATTGAAATCAGCTGTAGCGAATCTACCGCCATCAAGCTGAACCAAAGGTCTTAAGGTTGGCGGCAGAACAGGGAGAACTTCCAGGACCATCCAGGCAGGATTATTACCGGATTTACGGAAAGCATCAATGATCTTAAGTCGTTTAATGGCTTTCTGTTTCTTTTGAATGGAAGTTTCCATTTTAATGATTGTACGCAGATTCATTGATTCATCTTCAAGATTTATCTCTTCAAGTAGGCCTTTAATAGCCTCAGCTCCCATCTTGGCAACAAAATCTTCACCAATACGATCTCTGATCTCATAATATTCATCAACATTTACAAGATCTTTTTCTTCATAGTCGCTGTCACCTGGATTAAGAACTATATATGATTCGTAGTAGAGAACGCGTTCTAATTTGCTTACCGGCATATTAAGTAGTGTTCCGATGACACTCGGCATACTTTTCACAAACCAGATATGTGAGATAGGAACTGCCAGTTCAATATGTCCCATACGTGAACGACGTACACGTGAAGTTGTTATTTCTACACCGCAGCGGTCACAAACTGTGTTTTGGAAACGTTTTTTCTTATATTTTCCACAGCTGCATTCATAATCCTTTTCAGGACCAAAAATCCTTTCGCAGAAAAGACCACCTTTTTCAGGTTTCAGTGTACGATAATTCAAAGTATCAGGTTTAGTAACTTCACCATAACTCCATTCACGGATCGAATCGGGAGAAGCTATCTTGATCCTTACTTTGTCGTAATTTTCTATTCTTTTATCTCGCTTTATATCTCTAATCATTTACACACCTCCATTATGCTTTTTGTCTGCAATAAATTCGACATCAAAGCAGAGGGATTTTAATTCACTCACTAACACATTGAACGATTCCGGAATACCCGGTTTTGGCGGGTTCAACCCACTAGTTATAGCCTTGAAGGCATTAGTTCTACCTTCTACATCATCACTCTTGATCGTAAGCATTTCTTCCAGAAGACGTGAAGCTCCGTAAGCTTCTAACGCCCATACTTCCATCTCACCTAATCGTTGACCACCATGTTGAGCTTTACCACCCAAAGGCTGCTGTGTGATTAGTGAGTAAGGTCCGGTAGAACGTGCGTGCATTTTATCTGCAACCAGGTGATTTAGCTTAAGCATATACATAATTCCAACTGTAACTCTTTCTTTAAAAGGTTCACCAGTTTTTCCGTCATAAAGTATCTGCTTTCCATCCAGGTTTAATTTTGCTTTTTTCATAGAATTATCTATATCGGTAAGAGTTGCACCATCGAAAACTGGAGTTTCATAATGAACACCAAGTATTCTAGCTGCCATACCGAGATGAGTTTCCATGATCTGACCAATATTCATACGAGAAGGTACACCCAGAGGATTAAGAATTATATCAACCGATTCACCATTTTCCATATACGGCATATCAGCGAGAGGACTTATCCTGGATATTACACCTTTATTCCCATGACGACCTGCCATCTTATCACCAACAGCAATCTTACGTTTTTTAGCGATGTACACCTTAACCATTTTGCGAACACCATAAGGAAGTTCATCTCCATGTTTAAGACGTTCTTTGGCTTTTTTGAATATATTTTCACTTTCTTCATAAGCTGTTTTAGCTTTCAGTATAATATCATTATATATAGATTGGTTTATTTCTGGATCTTCTACTAAATCATAATCAAGGTTTATTCGTTTAAAATTGATCTTCTTCAAATCATTTTTAGTAATTTTCTTACCTGAAGGAATGAAGAACATATTAGTTTTCTCATCAACTATGTTCTTAGCTGTGTTACCCAGAAGAACTTCTTCAAGTTTATTTTGTAGATATTCTTGAATCTTCTTCTGTCTCTCTTTGTGTCCCTGCTTGATGCGTTGAAGAGATTCCAGCTTTAATTCCTGATCATCCAATTCTTCAGTAGACTCAAGACGTGAGAAGACCTTAACATCAATTACTACGCCTTCCATACCAGGTTTAGATTTTAATGAACTGTTGGTAAAGTCACCAGCACGATCACCAAAAAGAGCACGCATAAGGTTCTCTTCCGGTGATGGATCGATATCAACATTTTTAGGAGTTATCTTTCCAACAATGATATCACCAGCTTTAACAACTGATCCAACTCTGATAACACCTGATTTATCCAAATTTCTAAGAGCCTTAATAGGAACGTTGGGAATATCATAGGCAAGTTCTTCCTTACCGTTTTTCATTAGTCGCACAAGAACTTCATGCTCTTCAATATAAACTGATGTAAGTAGATCTTCACGAGCAACTCGTTCGCTGAGAATTATAGCATCCTCATAATTATATCCATACCAAGGCATAAAGGCAACAATCATATTGCTTCCAAGTGATAATTTGTTTTCTGCTATTGCCGGACCATCAGAGATCATATCTCCTTTCTTCACTTTTTGACCTGCTATTACAGATGGTCTCTGGTGAATTGATGTGTCCTGGTTGGATCGAGCAAATTTTTTCAGATAAATTCGGTTATCAGTACCAATATCAAGAATACTGTCATCTGGATTATCTCTCTCAATATCTATATATGAGCTTGTTACTTTCTTCACAACTCCATTGAATGGAGCAGTAGCAGTAGCACCACTATCATGAGCAATGATTCCTTCCATCCCTGTCCCAACAATTGGAACCTCAGGATTCATTAATGGAACAGCCTGGCGCTGCATATTTGATCCCATCAAAGCCCGGTTTGCATCATCATGCTCCAAGAACGGAATTAGAGATGCAGAAGCAGAAACGATCTGCTGTGGTGATACATCCAGGTATTGTACTTCTTCTGGCTTCACTTGCTTGAATTCACCCTGAATACGTGCAAACACAAGTGTGTCAGTAATTATAGCATTTGCATCATAATTAACATTTGCCTGTGCGATTGTGTAATTCTCTTCCTGGTCTGCATCAAGGAATTGCACTTTGGAAGTTATCTTACCATTTTCAACCTTGATGTAAGGAGTTTCTAAAAATCCCAGAGAATTTACTCTTGCATACATAGCGGGTGAAGAGATAAGACCGATATTAGGACCCTCAGGAGTCTCAATCGGACAGATACGTCCGTAATGAGAATAGTGAACGTCTCTAACTTCAAATCCAGCACGCTCTCTGGTAAGACCACCAGGTCCAAGAGCAGAAAGTCTTCTTTTATGTGTGATCCCTGTAAGCGGATTTGTTTGTTCCATATACTGGGAAAGCTGTCCTGTAAGGAAGAATGACTGTACAACAGCAATAAGTGCGTTGCTATTAATAAGATCATGAAGTGTAACTTCGTCAGGATTAGCAATAGACATTCTTTCTACAGCAGTTCTAGCAACACGTGAAAGTCCAATATTATATTGTTCTGAGAGTAGTTCGCCAACTGTTCTAACTCTTCTGTTAGCTAAGTGGTCAATATCATCAACCTTGTCTTCATCTCTATAAACAGCGATCAATTTATCAACGATCGCAATAAGGTCTTCTTTTGTAAGAACATGAATCTTCTCATCAATATTAAGACCCAAACGTGTGTTTAATTTATGTCGTCCAACTTTACCTAGGTTGTATCTTCTAACATTGAAGAACATTCTGTTGAATAGATCTAAGGCAATTTCATAGGTAGGTTCTTCACCTGGACGAATTAGTGTGTATATTTTTTTTAATGCTTCTTCTTGTGTCGTTGTCTGATCTTTAGCGATTGTTTGTTCTATAATTTTTCTAGTAATTTCGAACTCAGGTTTTATTACATCTATCTTTTTAATACTACCTTCAATCATCGCTTCGATCTCGTCATTTCCAATTTCACTACCAGCTTCAAACAGGATCTCACCAGTTTCACTGTTCATTACATCAGCGAAGAGGAATCTGTCCTTAGCTTTTTTCACATCGATTTTTTCTTTTTCATAAAAATAATTTCTAAGATCCATGTTAGTAGATAAACCTACTGCACGTAATAAAACAGTTGCCGGTAGTTTTCGTCTTTTATCAATAAGAACAAAAAGAGCGTCGTAACTATCCATATTAAATTCCAGCCATGATCCGTTATAGGGGATCAATTTTGCAGAGTTCAATGTTTTACCACTAGGGTGTTTTGCTTCTGAGAAAAAGATACCGGGTGATCTGTGAAGCTGACTAATAATTACACGTTCAGCTCCATTAATAATGAATGTACCCTGATTTGTGATCAGAGGGATCTCACCAAGAAAAACATCTTGTTCGATCGTGCTTTTAACCCTTTTATCACCTGTTTCCTTCAGAATTTCCTCATCGTAAATAATGAGTCTCATCCTGGCTTTCACAGGTGCTTGATAGGAAAGATTTCTTTCGATACATTCATCGGTAGAATATTTTTCTTTAAGTACTATATAATCAATAAATTCGAGGTAGTAGATCCCTTTTTGATCTTCTAACGGGAATATTGATTTGAGAACAGCTTGCAGTCCTTCTTCTATACGTTTTTGCGGATGTATCTCTTTCTGAATAAATTGATCAAAAGAGTCAATTTGCATTGAAAGAAGATTTGGAACGTGTACAAAAGGAAGACCAGCCTGTTCAGCTTTCTTTCTGATACGAGAAAAATTTTGAATTTTCAAAAGTTTATACTCCTTATTTTATTGTGTATGGGTAAATTTTCATACAAATATTTATCATTATAAATAAGGTAACGGAAGTGAACAGTAGGGTTCACTTCCGTATAATAATTTTGCTGATTATTTAACTTCTACCGATCCGCCAACTTCTTCAATTTGAGCTTTGATGGCTTCAGCTTCTTCTTTTGCAACACCTTGAACAACAGGGTTCGGTGCATTATCAACTAATTCTTTAGCTTCTTTCAAACCTAATTTCGTGATTGAACGTACAACTTTAATAACCTGGATCTTTTTAGCTCCAGAGCTAGTTAAAACAACATCAAATTCTGTTTTTTCTTCAGCAGCTTCTCCACCGGCAGCAGCAGGTGCAGCAACAGCTACTGGAGCAGCAGCAGTAATATCGAAGATTTCTTCTAATTCTTTTACAAGCTCGGAAAGTTCGATTACACTCATTTCCTTAATAATATCAATAACTTGTTGTTTTTTGTCAGCCATTATATCCTCCATCCTATATATATTTATTTTTTTTCTTTTGCTTTGGCTATTGTGTCGATTGCATAGATAAATTTTCTCAAGATTCCACTAAGAGCACCAACGAAACCTGTAATAGGAGCATTGAAACCTTGTAGAACCATAGACAATAGGACTTCTTTTGATGGTAGCTTAGCTAATTGCTCAAGTTGATCGATATTCATTATATCTTTTCCAACTAGACCAATTTTAAATTTTGGGAAGTCCTTGTCTTCCATAATATCATTTTTGAATTTTGATAATTCTCTGGCAGCTGTTACTTCATCTACTTTTGAAATTGCAACAGCAGTCGGGCCATTTAAGTGCTCATCAAATTCTTTGATTCCCAATTCATTAAGAGCGATCTTAATAAATGTGTTCTTTGAAATGAAATAGTCAACATCTGCACTTCTCATTCTATTTCTAAGTTCGTCTACTTCTTCAATATTGATTCCTTTATAATCGATCAGTACGATTGATTTAGCATTATCGAGTCTATCTTTGATTACTTTTATTGCTTCTTCCTTGTATGCTTGTACCATAATAAACTCCTATTGCTTCGCAAGCTTTGATATGCTTGTCACATCTAAACTGATTCCGGGACCCATTGTTGAAGTGACATGAATAGAATTAATATAAATGCCTTTTAATGCTGCAGGTCTTTCTCTAATAATTGCTAAAATGATAGTAAGTATATTTTCTGTTAGCTGCTTTGCTGTGAAATTTAACTTACCTGCAACAATGTGGAGATTTGAAAACTTATCTATACGATAAGTGATCTTTCCACCTTTTGCATCAGTTACTGCCTGTTTAATGTTCATTGTAACTGTACCGTCTTTTGGATTCGGCATAAGACTACGAGGTCCTAAAACGCGTCCCAAACGACCGATTTTACCCATTAAGTTCGGAGTTGTAATTGCAACGTCAAAATCAAACCAACCTGAATTGATCTTTTCAACGTATTCATCTACTCCAACATAATCGGCACCAGCTTCTTTTGCTTCATCTGCTTTATCACCTTCCGCAAAAACCAGAACAGTAGAAGTTTGACCACTACCATGAGGCAATACTAAAGAGTTCCTGATTTGTTGATCAGCTTTCCGAGGGTCGACACCTAAATTCATATGTAGTTCAACAGTTTCATTGAATTTAGCTTTTGGATATTTCAAAAGCAATTCAACAGCTTCGCTGAGCTCATATCTTTTTGTTTTGTCGATCATCTCATGAGCTTGTTTGTACCTTTTACTAGCCATTAACACTCCTTATCGATAATCTCCTGCATAAGAATTATCGTGTTTTAGTCTTCGACTAAAACTCCCATATTCCTTGCAGTGCCTTCAATCATACGCATAGCACCTTCAATATTGTATGCGTTTAGATCTTTCATCTTTAGCTCGGCTATCTTTTTAACCTGAGCTTTAGTTATTTTTCCTACTTTCTCCGTGTGTGGAGTTCCAGACCCTTTTGCCAATCCAGCTTCTTTCTTAATTAGAACAGCAGCAGGTGGAGTTTTGATCTCAAAAGTGTAGGATTTGTTTTTCTTAACGTAAATTACAACTGGAAATATCATTCCTGGAGAATCTTTTGTTTTCTCATTAAATGCCTTACAGAATTCTCCAATATTAATTCCTGCTTGACCAAGAGCCGGACCTACTGGAGGTGCCGGAGTTGCCTTTCCTGCCGGAAGTTGCAACTTTACTAAATGTTCAATATCTTTGGGTTTTGCCATTTTATTCCTCTATTTACATAAGTTCAATCTGATCGATTCTGACTTCTACAGGGGTAACTCTTCCAAACACAGTTACCTTTACAGTAAGTTTGATCTTATCATCATGTAATTTTTCAATTACACCTTCAAAATCACTAAAGGGACCAGATGTTATTTTTACCATATCACCAGGGATATAGTTTACATCTTGTGATGTGGCTTTATCGCGATCTTCAATACCCAACAAACGTTTTACTTCATTCTCTGAAAGAGGTTGCGGTTTCTTGCCTGTACCTAAAAAATGGGTTATACCAGGCAACCCGATAACAAATGAGTATAACTCAGGTGTTAATTCCGCTTCAAGTATTACATAACTGTTGAATAATTTTTTTTCACGTTCTATTTTCTTCCCATCTCTGATGTGAAACGTTTTCTGCGTAGGGATCATTATTTGCCCAATATTGTTTTCCAGGGCAGAACCTTTGATCCCTTTTTCTATTGCTTCTTTTATTTTAAACTCATGGGAAGCATAAGTGTGAACAACATACCACTTCATTTAATTAACCTTTCATCAATAATTTTCTGATTAAAAAGCCGAATCCTGTATCCACTAAAGATAAAAATATTGCTACGAATATTGACATTAGAATTACAACAGTAGTACCTTCTTTAATGTCAGCTTTAGTTGGCCAGGTTACATAAGCCATTTCTATTTTTACGCTTTTGAAAAAACCGAATATTTTTTTAAACATATTATCTCACCTTAATGGCAGGCCCGGCAGGACTTGAACCCGCAACCCCTGGTTTTGGAGACCAGTGCTCTACCAATTGAGCTACAAGCCTGCATTATTTATTATCTTGTTTGCTTATGTTCAGTATGTTTTCTGCAAGTAGGGCAGTATTTCTTATACTCAACTCTTTTTGGGTGAGTTCTTCTATTTTTAGTAGTAGTATAATTTCTGTTCTTACATACTTCACAAGCTAATGTAATAATTTCTCTCATTTTTTCCTACTCGATAACATCGCCGACAACACCAGCGCCGATAGTTCTTCCACCTTCACGAATCGCATAACGAAGACCTTTCTCCATAGCAATTGGTGTGATAAGTTCTGCTGAAATCGTTACATTATCACCTGGCATTACCATCTCCACTCCCTCTGGAAGTGTGATAGAACCGGTCACATCTGTTGTTCGGAAATAAAACTGGGGTCTATATCCTGTGAAGAATGGCTTGTGACGTCCACCTTCATCTTTGGTTAATACATAAGTCTCACCTGAAAACTTTGTGTGTGGAGTGATCGATTTCGGCTTAGCTAATACCATGCCACGTTCGATCTCATCTTTTGCCATACCACGAAGTAATATTCCTACATTATCTCCGGCTTCTCCACTATCAAGAAGTTTTCGGAACATCTCAACACCTGTACAGGTTGTTGTGACTGTTTCACGAATTCCTACTCTTTCAATTTTGTCACCAACTTTTACAATACCACGCTCAATACGTCCGGTAGCAACTGTTCCTCTACCTGATATTGAGAATACATCCTCAACAGGTAATAAGAAAGGCTTGTCTGTATCTCGCTCTGGAAGTGGAATAT
>JAVCCH010000100.1 GCA_030765535.1 Candidatus Tenebribacter davisii | reverse complement strand
GGAAAGATTCATGCCCTTTTGTGCCGAAGTTGGGGGAATAGAGTAAAAGGTAGAGATTTTTACGATTATATATGGTATTTATCAAAAAATATTAAAGTTGATCTTGTTCATCTTTCAAATCGAATGAAGCAAACCAATCATTTGAAAGATGAAGAGATTTTATCAAAAAAAATGCTAATTAATATGCTTCTGAATAAATTTACTAAAATAGATTTTCAACAAGCTAAAAGGGATGTATTACCATTTATAAGAAATACAGAGACGTTGGAGCTTTGGTCAGAAGATTTCTTCAAAAAAATTACTGAAGATAAATTAACAGGAGTTGATGATGCCTAGATATCTAACTAAATCACGATTCAAGATAGCACTTGAATGCCCAACTAAGCTTTTCTATATTCGCAAGAAAGAATATCCGGATACAAGACAGGATGACAGTTTTCTGGAAGCTCTGGCTGAAGGTGGATTCCAGGTTGGTGAGTTGGCCAAATGTTATTTTCCCGGTGGGCATGATGTCAAATCGTTAGATTACAAAAAATCCCTGGATGAGACTAACAAACTTTTAAAACATGATAACGTAATAATTTATGAAGCCGCGATAATTTATCAAAATCTTTTCATTAGAGCGGACGTATTGGTGAAGACAGGAAATCTAATAAAATTGATCGAGGTGAAAGCGAAGTCATATTCACAGGATGACGATGGTGATTTTCTTAATAAAAAAGGTACACAAATATCATCAAAGTGGAGACCTTATGTATATGATGTAGCTTTTCAGAAATACGTGATCACAAAAACTTTTCCTAACTGGACAGTAAACTCTTATCTGATGCTGGCAGATAAAACAGCAACAACGACGGTTGATGGATTAAACCAGAAGTTTGTATTGGAAAAAGATAAAAGCAGATCATCCGTCAGGATTAAGGGAGATGTTTCGGAAAATGCTTTGGGAAACAAGATTCTTGTTCAAGTTCCTACAGATGATGTAGTTGATAGAATCTGGCAGGGAGAAGATGATTTTTTATCTTCTCTTCGCAAGTTTTCAGAATGGATACATTTTTTTGCCGGTAAATACGGGAAAGATGAGAAAATAGTAAGCCATCTTAAAGCTGCTAAATGTCAACACTGTGAATTTAAAGCAACCTCTGAGCAGGTGAAAAAAGGTCTAAAAAGTGGCTTTAAAGAATGCTGGAAATTAGCTTTGAAATGGAATGAAGAAGATTTTGATAAACCAGATATATTTGAGATTTGGAACTATAGAAAGAAACAAAGCCTGATGGATGCCGGAATATATTTCCTAAAGGATGTAGATGAAGACGATGTAAAGAGTAAACCACCTGAGGGCCTTGGATTATCTACTACAGAACGGCAATGGTTGCAAATCGAGAAAGTAAAGAATAATGATGGTTCAATATACTTTGATAAACTTGGGTTCAAAACTGAAATGAGATTGTGGCAGTGGCCTTTGCATTTAATCGATTTCGAGACTTCGGCAGTAGCGATTCCATTCAACAAAGGAAGAAGGCCTTACGAAGGAGTTGCTTTCCAGTTCTCCCATCATATAATGTATCAAGATGGCTCCATTGAGCACAAAGGTGAATACATAAACCGGGAGAAAGGAAAATTCCCGAACTTTGATTTTATTCGTGCTCTGCGTAAGGAACTGGAAACGGATAACGGCACTATCTTTAGATATGCGGCTCACGAAAACACATTCCTGAATATTATTTATGACCAGTTAAAAGTGTCAAATGAATCAGATCAAGATGATCTATGCGAGTGGATAAAAACAATCACAAAATCTCGCAAAGATTCTTTAGAAAAATGGGAAGGCCAGCGCAATATGGTTGATATGCTGGAACTGGTAAAAAAATATTATTATAATCCATTGATGAAAGGTTCAAATTCCATAAAAGCAGTATTACCTGCAGTAATGAATAGTAGTAAATTTCTTCGAAAAAAATACAGTAAACCGATCTATGGAGCAAAAGAAGGTATTAAGAGCCTGAATTTCTCTGACTGGAAATGGATTGAGTTGAACGATGAAGGTGGGCTGGTGAGCCCATATAAGCTTCTACCACCTTTATTTGCTGATATTGACCCTGAAGAGCTGGAGAATTTTATGACCGACTCCAATCTGGCAGATGGTGGTGCCGCTATGACGGCATATGCTAAAATGCAATTCACAGATATGTCTGAACAAGAAAGAAATCAGGTTATTGATGGTCTTTTGAAATATTGTGAGCTTGATACTTTTGCGATGGTAATGATCATGGAAGAGTGGATGGATTTGGTAAGATAGGAGGAAAAATGACAATTCATTATAAAGAATTACTTGAAAAATCAATGAAATTAATTGAGCGAATTAAATTAGAACTAAATCCTAATGGAAATTCTGAGGAATTGAGTCTTCTCCCTCAAAACATTGACGGACTAGATCTTAAAAGCTCAGTCTTAATATTTGGTATTAATCCTTCACTAAGTGGAAATGATAATAATAGGCAACAACAATGTAACCTTGGTTATATTGATTCAGAAGATTCTTTAGTAAGAGATTTCACAGAAAAAGGATTTACATATCCTCGGTATTATAGGGGAAATTATGAGTTAACACCTGAGAATTACTCAATGTTGTGGGAAGCAGAAGGTTTTTTAGAAAAGAACAAAGATGATTTCGATAGCGATGAGATGGTTTTTTTAAAACAAAATCGAAGAAGCACGGGGAACTATGTTACTTTCGCTGAATTAGTATATTACAAAGAAACAACATCTAAAAAAATCCAGCCTATTATTAAAAATCTAAAAAATGATGTTATAGAGTTATTTAAGATGCAACTTGCATACTATAATCCCAATTTGGTTGTTATTACAAATGCATTTACATCACATTTGATTAATGATAATCCTTCGAATGGTTCAAGTCAAACAAAAATGTTGTATGATGAAATACCAATACTATTTGCGGGAATGGCTTCTGGACAAAGAGCATTAGATAAATTTTCTTATTTAAGATTGAAAAAAGATATTGAAAGTTATTTAGGAAGTAACAGTGGGAACATTTCCTCAAAAATTAGGTAAAAAAGGTAGCCTAAAATGGATACAGATTTTAGTGAACCAGCATCAATATCTTTTAAACTCACTAATACAATCAAGTAAACTAGAAATAGGTAATATTGAATGGGTGTCACCTTTAGCTAAAGATAAATATGCTGAGTATCGAGATAAGACATTTCTTAAGCAATTAGGCTTAGTGGATTATACAAGCGACCTGAAGGACTTTTGGCCCAATCACGGACCTCAATGGGATGCACTGGCTAAAACAACAGACAAAAGACAGTATCTCCTTGTAGAGGCAAAAGCAAATATCCCGGAATTTGTTTCTCCACCAACTTCCGCAAAAGCAGTAAATTCAATTGAAAAAATTAATATGGCACTTTGCAGAACAAAAAATTTTATTGCTTCAAAATCAAAATCTGATTGGTCTCAATATTTCTACCAATATTGTAATAGGTTAGCCCATCTTTTTTTTATGAGAAAAGTATTGAAGAAAGATGCTTATTTGATATTCATATATTTCGTCGGTGACCATACTGTTAAGGGTCCAATGACTCAGGGTGAGTGGGAAAGTGCCATAAAAGTGATGAAACAATATCTTGGGATTGATAAAAAGCATAAATTAAGTAAGTTTATTTTGAATGTCTTTATCGATGTGAAATCTCTGAATTAGGAATAATTAACAACTTTGGAATTGTTGTGAAAGACATTTAAGTGAAGATGTTTTCGCACTGCTAACAAAATATTCTATTATGAAATTCAAAATTTCAAAAATTATTCATTGCTGAAAATTCATTTTTCAATTAACAATTTAATGTCTAAAGAGAAGTTGAAATAAAAAAAGTAAATTGAAAAAATTGCCATAAAATGTTGCATATACGTTGCATGATAAAGTTGATATTTATATAAGTTATTGTAATACATAGGAATACATATTAGTGATAAGTGGCTGTTAACCACTAGGTCGGGGGTTCAAATCCCTCTTCAGGAGCCATCTTAAAAGCCTTCTTCGGAAGGCTTTTTTTACTTGAAATAACCCTTCAAATTTTAAGGAGAACTTAATGTATACAGTTTATGTTTTGCATTCAGAGAAATTTGATAAAATCTATATTGGCTTTACTTCTGATTTACAAAAGCGATTATTATCTCACAACGAATTAGCTAATAAAGGTTGGACAATTAATTTTCGTCCCTGGAAATTAATTTATCATGAAGAATTTGCAGAGAAAAAACATGCAATGAAAAGGGAAAGTGAATTGAAATCTCATAAAGGTAGAGATTTTATCAGAAATTTAATAGAATCAATTTAGGTGGCTCTTATCCGGCAGTTGCCGGACGGGGATTCAAATCTTTGGCATGTAACGGAAGCCATCTTAAAAGCCTTCTCCGGAAGGCTTTATTTATTAGGATAATAACAAAGATATTGACATTTGTTACACCCGTCTCAATTTACATATTGTAATTGATTTCTATAAAAGGGATAGAATTGAAAAGGAAACTATATTTAATTATTTTAATGTTAACTTCTTATCTTGTATTTAGTTTATTTTGTGAAACAAATACTAAACAATATGATATTGAAAAAATAAAAATAATTAGTTTTGATTGGATGTTACATCCGAACTTTGCATTTGATGAAAATTTTATTATCAATTATAATGGATTTTATTATACTCCAGAAAATCGATAATTAAATTTTTTGATAAACATTAATCTTCAATTTCAACAGATAGCTCCAGCTTTTGTTTGAGTAACATGAACTGGCAATAGTGTGCAAAATAAAAAATTTCTTATAAAGATAAGTATATGCTTATATGATGCCTGGAGCAACAAACGGGTAACTTTTCTTTAGTATCACATATTTTATGTTGTTCATTAGTATCAACTTGGTACACTTATTGCTTGATTCTTAATAAAATTGAGTGGGTTTTTATGTTTTTTAGGATTATTGAAAATTTATTAATTATATATTATTTGTCATATTTTGTGATTGATTGGTTATTTTTTGCCGTCTTTCTGATTAATATCAGGAAAGAGAAGATATCCATTTCCACAACAGAAGAATTTAAAAAGCATTCCGTATCCATCATTGTACCTGCATATAATGAAGAGATTACAATTTTGGACAGCATAAAAATGCTTTTATCATTAGACTATCCAAATTATGAAGTGATCGTTGTAAATGATGGTTCTACGGATGAAACCATGCACAATCTATTAAACAATTTCGATCTGAGAGAGTTTAAATTTTCAAATTGTAATACTTTAACAACAAAAAGTGTAAATAAATGTTACAAATCGAAAGATTTACGCCTGATAGTAATGGATAAAACTAATGGTGGAAAAGCTGATAGTATTAATGTAGGAATTAACCTTGCATCCAACAAATATATCTGCACAATTGATGCAGATTCTATCTTAGATAAAACAGCTCTCAAACAAACCGTTCAACCGTTTATCGATGATCCGGATCTTTTTGTTTCCGGAGGTCAATTGGCAGTTGCCAATGGAGTTGCTCTGAAGAATAACTTAGTTTATAGTTCCAAACTTCCATCCAATATTTGGGTACAATGGCAGATTGTGGAATATATGAAATCTTTTCTGATTTCACGTTATAGTCTGAGCAAAATGAACGCGATCGTTGTTATGTCCGGTGCTTTCTCACTTTATAAACGTGATG
>JAVCCH010000038.1 GCA_030765535.1 Candidatus Tenebribacter davisii | reverse complement strand
TCCACTTACCACCGCTCCGATAATAATGAAAACACTGCAAATAAGAGCTGCTGTATTAAATTTGATCATTTTTGTGACGACAGCAGTACCAAAAATATTTGCTGCATTATTTGCACCGAGAGACCAGCCTAAAAAAAGACCGCTGGATAAGAAAAATAGTATTGTTAACATAAGATCATTCTCCTAAAGATTAGATCAGATCCTGCGTTTAATAGCATAAACGGAAAGCCTTTCAGCAACAGATTCTGATACATCAGATACGAGAGCGATCTTTTCAGCAAAATAACGCATATGAACTTTTTGACTAAAACTTTCGATTTTTTTACTATTAAAGGCATTTCTCTTTAAATGTTCTTCCACATCATCTGCTTCATGTTCATAAAAGTGTACTTTATTCACATATTCACTTACCATTCCTATTTCTCGGAAAAAAGCTCGCGCTCCTTTCACTACTTCTTCAACAGTTTTGGAGGAAAGTTCTGCCAATTCAAGAAAATCGCTTTTTAAAAATTCAGGGATATTCGGAGTTTCAATAGAAAATTGCTCTAATACTTTTTCACAGATATCTACAATATCATCAAGAGTTTCCAATAGTCCTAATACATCTCCCCGGGATTCCGGAATAAGCATGTATGTGTAAAGCTTGTGTTTAATATCACGTCTAACATTATCTGCATCACTTTCCAGGGTTGAGATATCTATAAAAGTTCTTTCAAATTTATCTTTTTTTCCGTTAACATAAGCTTTCACACCTTCCTGAAAGATCAACCCTGCAGTAGATACTCTGTCGAGATAGCCGTCAATTTCTCCTTCAAGCTGCTTGCTCTTACTATTAAAAAATTTTGGCATAATTTGCTCCTTGCTAATACTTTTTCATGACCTATGAGGTCTCATTCATTTTAATTTCTTATGTTTCATATGAATAATTTCCAACATGGCAAGAAGACAAGTCAAGCAATTTTTAATTTTATGTTAATTTTATATAGAATAAAAAGATATATTAATTTTATGACGTTAGAAATTTCTGGACAATCTAACTTACAAAATCTTTTTGACACTTAAAAAATCCAATAGGAGACAGAATGGTGACGAACGAAGAAAAAGTCATAGAACCTGAAAAGGTTAAGAATACTTCCGAAGAGAAGATTGACCTGCAACCAACCCAAACTGAGGAAACAACTACCGAGATAATTGAAGAAACAACAGAAGAACCTCAAACTATTACAGAAGAAAAAATTGAAACAGAAGCTACAGAAGAACCTAAAGAAGTAGCTGAAGTTGATGAAAATGAAGAAAGTGCCGGAGAAAATTTTGAGCAGATGTTAGAAGATACACTTGTAAATATCAAACAGCTGGAAATTGGAGATAAAGTTTCTGGTGAAATAATTAATATTACAGATTCTTACATATTCGTATCACTTGGCGGTAAGAGAGATGTTTATGCTGATAAACAAGATTATATAGATGATTCCGGTAAATTATTAGTGAAAAAAGGTGATACTTTAGAAGGTTATGTAGTAAAAGATACAGATACTGAAACTTTAATAGCTAAGAGCCTTGTTTCAGTGAACTTGAATATTCTTCATGATGCGTTTGATGAAAAGATCCCGGTAAATGGTAAAGTCCAATCCATGACGAAAGGTGGATATATTATAGATATTTCAGGGATCAAAGCTTTCTGTCCGATTTCTCATATAGATGATAAAATTGTTATTGAACCTAAAAAATTCATGAATGAAAGCTATGATTTCAGGATCATTGATTTTAAAGATAAAGGTCGTAACATTGTTGTATCCAGAAAGAAAGTGCTTGATGCCAAAAAGAAAAAATTGCGCAAAGAAATACTAAAACAACTTGAAGTTGATACTGTTGTAGATGGTGTAGTTACCAGGCTTACAAATTTTGGAGCTTTTATTGATATTGGCGGTGTTGATGGTCTTTTGCATATCTCTCAATTCTCATGGGGTCACATAGACTCTCCATCAGAGATCTTAAATATTGGTGATACAATTAAAGCTAAAGTGATCAAGATCAAAGGTGAAAAAATCTCATTAAGTATGAAAGCACTTCAAGAAAATCCTGTTGATGCAGCTCTTCAAGAATTAAATGAGGGAGATATTTTAACATGTAAAGTTGTGCGTAATCTTTCTTTTGGTTCATTTGTTGAAATTAAACCTGGGGTAGAAGGACTTATCCCAATTTCCGAATTATCTCGTGGAAGACGGATCAATAATCCTTCTGAAGTAGTTAAGGAAGGGGATATCGTTGAAGCTCAAATATTGAAGATCAATTTAGAGAATAAGAAAGTATCATTATCACTTAAAGCATTGCAGCCTGATCCTTGGGATGTTATTAATGAAACAATAAACGAAAGTGATATTGTAACCGGTGTTATTGAGAATGTTGTTAATTTTGGTGCATTTATAAAGGTCAGTGATGGACTTACTGGTTTATTACCTGCCTCTAAAATAAAAATAGCTAAAATTGAGCTGGATAGTAAAAATGTTGGTGAAGAAATTAAAGTGCGTGTTGTCAAAATTGATAAAGAAGCTCGAAGGATTTCTTTAGAACCTAGTGATATGCCTGAATCTTTTGAAGAAGATAGAAACAGCTGGCGAAAATATAAGAAGGAAAAGAAGCAAGAAACTCACGTAGATGAAGACAATCCTTTTGCAAATTTATAGATAAGAAGAGGAGTTTAATGCCTGCTGAATTTTCAGCAGGCATTTTTTTTATTTATCCTCTATTTTATCGTTAATTGATTCTATACCTTTTTTAAAACCGACATAACCAATGATAGAAACTATTCCGGCTAAAATAAGATGTAGGACAGCTTTTGTAGATTTTTTCATGGTAATACTATTTATTGAATTCTGAATTCAAAAATTTCTTTTGAACTATTATCATCATAATTATCATGTACAAGTAGATAATACTCAGTACCGGGAATTACAGTTATTTCAGCAGGAAGTGTATTCCACCCGCTGGCGGCATCTAAATTATCATTCTCATTTAAAGTGTACAATCTTATCTCAGGTGTAATTCCGGTAAACTCTTTTGCCATGAATTTCACCTTGTCACCTGCTTCGATCTTTAATTTATAATAATCAAGATCACCTTGCGGGAAAACAGCAAGTTTCAGCGTATCTCCACGAGAGATGGATTTAGCAGTTTTGAAATCGTTATTTGGCTCATTAACATCCACTTCATTCAGGAAATCTACTAAAAAGCTGAAAGACATTTCTGATGATCTATCATCGTAATCATCATGTAGATAAATATAATATTCACCCGGTTCGGTAACAGTGCAGGCATCGGGAAATTTATGCCAGTTTCTTATTCTTTGTATTTTCGGATTTGCCCATTCATCATATTTTGCAAAGTAAATTTCAGGAGTGATATCACCGATCACATCCTTTGATTTTACCAGAATATAGCCTTGCTCAGTTACATTTACTTTATACCAATCAACATCGCCAGTTGGAAAAATTGCGGGTTTTACTGTTGTTCCAAATTCAATTGCAGTAGCAAGTTCAGGATTATTATTAGGTTCTCCTGCATCAAATTCCGGGATAAAATCTGCCTTTATCTGGATAGATTCTTTAGATTCCTTGTCATCGTAATCATCTTTGATGGCAAAATAGTAGGTCCCTGCTTTGGGAATAAATAAAGCATCCGGTAACTTACGCCACTTTTTAAGCCATTTTACTTTACTGCCTTCCCATTCCTGGAATAATGCATAACCTACCTCCAACTTTAAGCTTTCAGGAATCTGGCTTGCTTGAACTTTGAGATATCCCTGCTGGGTAAGATTAACCTTGAACCAGTCAATATCTTTAACAGGATTGATCTTAAGGCTGAATGGGTTTCCAATAGTTATTTCATTTGCCTTATCAATAGAATTATTCGGCTCCTTTTCTCCACTTGCACTACTACCGCAACCGCTTGTAAATATTGTAAAAACAAAAATGAAAATTAACAGAAATAGAAATGATTTGTTTTGTTTTAGCATATTTATCCTCCTTATTAAAATCTTAATAAACTATTACGAAATAAGTGAATATCAATGTAAATGTCAAGTAGATTAGTTTCTTATAACTGCTTTGAGATTGTGTTAAAAAAAGGGCGATATACAAGTCGCCCTTTTATTTATTATATTAATTGATCTATAATATAAATTTTACATCAAGTTGTCGTACTGCCAGCGTATCATCAACTCGCCTTACAGGTGTATTTAAAGGAGCATTTTTCAGAAGTTCAGGATCTTCTTCACATTCTCTGGCAATTTCTATCATTGCAGCAATGAAGTCATCAAGAGTTTCCATGCTTTCTGTTTCTGTTGGCTCGATCATCATTGCTTCATGCACAATAAGCGGGAAGTAGATCGTCGGGGCATGATAACCCTTATCTAAAATACGTTTAGCAATATCAAGGGTCTTAATCCCATATTTATCTTTTTGCCATTCACCGCTGGCTACAAATTCATGCATACAATATTGATCTTTAAAAGGAATACTATAATATTTTTCCAGTTTTTTCTGAATATAGTTAGCATTAATAATTG
>JAVCCH010000113.1 GCA_030765535.1 Candidatus Tenebribacter davisii | reverse complement strand
TGTATGTATGATTCCTCTGGAACAATAATTTTCCCAATACACTCTCTTCATTCTTTTTAGACTCACTTTCATAGTTGATCGTACCACCCAGATAATTAGTGTTTCCCCCTGTAGGGCTATTCAGGATAGGAGCAGGTTGTGAACCCATGTACCCTGGATGATAATATGGCTTGTATACACATCCAGTAAATGCAATAATCAGAGAAAACATAATTATAAGCACAAATTTCTTAATTAATTGCTCACTTCTCCGTTTCATTATTCCCCCTTTTCCAATATATTAATTATTTTTTTAGCTCGATCAGAATATTTTCCAATTTACTTTTCATTAAATTATCTTGCGAATGGTTGGATATCTGTGCAAACAGATGAACCTCTGCAATGGTAATTCATTAATTTTTAACCTTGCGAAGATCAAGATCATTCGCAAGGTTTTCTCTATTTTTCCTTATCCAAAATTTTACTTATCTTCTTAAGCTCTATAAGAATATTTTCTAATGCATTTTCATCTACTTCCGGGTTCTTTGCATTCATTTTTGCCGGTGACTTTGCTTCGCTTAGATCTGCTCTTAATTTTTCATGCAGTTCATCCCAGTTTATTAGTCCGGCAAGTTTACCTTCATAACCAGTTTGATTTTGTGATTGTCCTGCAGTTTGAATTTTGATTGATCCAATTCCCAGCCATCTATCATACAGAGTCCTTTCCAGCATAAAATCGGTAATCATTCTAAAGGGAATGTTTTGTTTTATCTTGGTGAGTATCCCTTTATTGATAACGATTTTATCTTCTTCAATTTTATAGGATAAATTTTTTATCCATAAAATCATAATCGGTGCTGTGATTAACCAGATCAGAAGGATCAAACCGATGACAATTACCCATAAATAATACGAGAATTCTGCAATCTCAACATCGCTGTCTAAAGCTGGAATAATTAAGAGAAGACATGAAAAAAGTACAACTAGTATCGTTATTGAAATAAGCGTTAACCACGATTTTGTAATTAACTTTCTATCCGGTCTAATTTCCATTTTTTCCTCCTGTATTTAATGATATTGTTAACAGTATAAATGATCAATGCTAACCAAACGAATGAAAATCCAATAAAACTATTTCTGCTAAATTCTTCTTTGAAAATAAGCAATCCAATTAAGAATTGCATAGTTGGAGCAATATACTGTAATATTCCCAGTGATGTTAATTCGATCTGGCGTGCTGCTGCCGCAAATAAAAGTAGAGGTATAGAAGTAGCAATTCCCGCAAGAGATAAATAGATATTTTTAGAAAATGATATGTGCCCAAATGAACCAACACCTTTTATTTCAAAGTAGATCAAAAAAGCTGTAGAAGGTAGAAAAAGTAACAAAGTTTCAAAGGAAAGTCCCTGCAGAGAATTAAGTACAGCCTGTTTTCTTAATAAACCATATATACCAAAAGTAACAGCCAGGATCAAGGCGATCCAGGGAATAGAACCAAACATAATTATTGTATATCCAATTCCGATAAATGCCAGTATTATCGCGAACCAACTCCATTTATCAGGACGTTCTTTTAAGAAAACAACACCCAATATCACACAAAATAGTGGATTAATAAAATAGCCTAAACTTGCTTCGATCGTCCTTTCATTATTCACTGCCCAGATATATGTAAACCAGTTTATTGAGAGTAAAATTGATGTTGTGAGAAAAGTTATTACCGTTGTTTTATTTTTAAATGCACTTTTAAGCCAGCTAAAGTTTCTCCATATTAGTTGAATGAACAATAGAAATATCAGCGACCAGGAAATCCTATGACACAGTATCTGGAAAGGAGGTACTTCCTCCAGGATTTTCCAGAAAAGAGGAAGAAATCCCCAAAGAGTATAAGCTCCTATTGCATATAAAATACCTTTATTCAAATGTGCTCCTTAACAATTTATGCTTTCACCTCAACAAAGACATGGTAAATCTCAATTTTTCGCTTTTACTCTTTTTCACTTCATCACTTATTCGTCCTTAAGCTTTCACGTTGCAAACAATGTTTTTAAATCTCGCGGGAGCAATTCCATGCGAGAGGTGCATGGATTGACCTGGTTCACCTTTACCGCAATGGAATGTTCCATGGAATTCCCATTCTTCTTCACCACAAACTCCATCACAAGCTGCCCAGAATTCCGGTGTAATTCCAAAATATGTCGGCTCTTTTACAATGTGCTTTAATTCACCATTTTCTATCTTCCAACCGATCTCCGTAGTAAATTGGAAATTATTACGATTATCATCAATACTCCAGGTTTTAGTAAAATCAATATAATAACCATTCTCAGTGGATTTTATCAGATCTGCTAAACTGCCCTTTCCGGGAGCAAGACAGAAATTCGTCATACGGATAAGTGGAATGTCATCAGCATAGGATGCCATCATATTGGAACTCGGTTTTACACCAAGTAATGCTGCAGTTTCCTGAGATGTCTGCTGATCTACCAGGATCCCATTTTTAACGATATCAACCTTTGCACCTGGCGTTCCTTCATCATCCACAAGATGATAACCCATTCCGCCTTTATTTGTACTGTCACTGAAAATATTCACAAAATCTGAACCATATTTGAAATTACCCAACATGGCAGGTTTTACAAATGTCTTACCGGCATAAGAGATTTCCTTACCATATATTCTATCTGCTTCCGTAGCGTGTCCAACCGATTCATGCAGCTGCAGGGCAAGGTGACTATTACCAATTATCAAATCAGCTCGTTCTTCTTTAATACGAGGCGCATCTAAAAGCTTGATAGCTTCTTCAATTATTCTATCGGCATTCTCTTCTAACTTTATTTCACGGATAACTTCGAAACCACCTCGTCTGCCATTCATATCACCCGGCCAATTTCTGCACATTGATTCTTTTCCATTAGAAGCGAGAACATACATTTTAGTCATAGAATCATAAACCAGTGAATCTACCATCGTACCCTCTGTATTGGCAAAGATCTTATATTGCCGGTAAAACTCTGTATAAACATACGAATAAACGACCTTTTCATTCCCAACCAATTTCCGGGCAATTTTCTCATGGTAATCTATCTTGTATTTATCATCCATTAAAAATGGATCTTCAACCGGTTTGAAAAGGTAACTGTCCTGGATGGGTTTTAACTTGGCAAATGAGGCAGGTTCTCGACGGAATTTACTTCCAGTTCTGGCATTAGATATTGCCTTTTTTATAGTCTTATCTATTGATGTTTTAGTAAGGATACTAGTGCCGGCAAACCCCCAGCAACCATCTGCCAATATCCTAATCCCTAAAGCAAGTGAATCCATATCGGACCCAAAATATTTCAGTTTTCCTTTCTCAAAGTATATCTGCTGACTATCAGAATCAGTAAAACGAACATCAGCATAGGTAATGTTTTGCGCATTTAATTTATTGATTATATCATAAACTAATTTTTTCATTTTTAAACTCCTTTTTTATGCTCACTGATTTCACGGATTGAAAAAACAATTGCAGGACGTATTATTTTAATGCGTTCGAAATATTTCGGTTCAATCTGCAAGAATGAACCTGCATTTGCTCCCAATTCCGTGTGTTTTCGTGTAATTCGTGGTCTCATTTTTTCCAGCGAGTCATCACACTGTTTTCGTTGATGAACTTATCTTAAATCCATTCACTTTTACATGCGGCATTCTGGCACTATAAATACCAAATTCTCCATAGTTACTAGAGTATGGTATCGTATAAGATTTATTCTCGATTTCTGTTATTCCTTTTACAATATCAGAAATTTTTTCAGTAAAACGCAAATTATTTACTACTTTAGTGATCTTTCCATCCTCTATGAGAAATGTACCATCACGTGTTAACCCAGTAATTGATGTTTCACGACGATTTATAAAGTTCATGTAATGCAGACTGGATATATAAAGTCCCTTCTTCACTGATCTTATCATTTCACTAAGATCTATATCTCCCGTATCCATCACAAGAGCACTACCGTCTGCCCCATTTTTTTTCATTTTAAGCTTGTGTCCGTAATAATTATTAACAAAGAAGTTCTTAAAAACTCCCTTTTCAATAATTGGAACTTTATTATAAATATGGCCATCTCCATTATAATCAAAATTGATTAATTCAGGATGATTAGGATCGTCTGTTATTGTAACATTATCCGGAAAAACCTTTTCGCCAACCTTACCTTCAAAATAACTCTGTTTTGTATCTAAACTTTGTACATGAATACTACCTTCCAGATACATCAGATATTCTCCAATACAGCGTGGAGCCAGCACAACTTCATATTCTCCTGCTTCAACATCTACAACCTCAGCAGTAGCAGCTTTTGTTTTCTTTGTTAAATTGGCAGCAAAGTTATCTTTGTTGAAATTATCGAAATTCTCTCCTCCGTAAGCCTCTAGAACGGTAACTTCATTATTCTGATTCACAGCTTTACATTCCAGGTAAATAGGAGAACTTATCTCACGTTTGTCTAGTCCATTGCTATTTACAATATAAAGTGTTCGGTAGTTGCAAATAAATGTACCATAGATCTTAAAATCATAAGGTTCTACAGCTTTTGAAAATTCTTCCAAAATCTCAATCTTTTTATCGAGAGTTACTTTTTCGATATTGTTTGTCTTCTCTTTTTCACCAGTCTTACTCAAATCATCTTCCAAATCAACAAAATCGGGATCTTCAGGTAATTGATCAATTAATTCTAAAACATCATTTATCTTGTTCTGAAGAATCTCTTTTGTGGGATCTTTTAGTGAAAAACTGTATGATTTCTTTCCCTTGTAGATAGTTGTGGAAAGGGATATTGATGTTTTGGAAATGTTATAATTGATCTGACTTTGATAGAATCGCAAGAAATCGGTTTCCCATATTTTGTATTGAAAATTTAATTTTAACTGGGGATATTTCTCGCAGATCTGAACCAATTCTTTTTGAAATTGCATTATTCCTCCTGCTTAAATTTTATTATGACCAATGGAAGTAAAGATTATTTTTTGTAAATGAAAAGATCGTAAATACACTTTTTAATTGACTTACTAATTATTATATTTAATTTATCTATAATAAACTAAAAGATTGATAAATACATTGAACTTAATTGATTCTTCAACTGAGCAGGAGGTTATGATGAAGAAATTTATTACCTTTTTATTTTTAATTCTTGTTGGAGTATTATTTGCAAATCCAATTCTACCGGGACCTATTATTACTGAACTTTATAGAAACGGAGAGAATTGGCAGATATCTCTTCATAATTTAATGATGTATGAGTTTACATTAGATAACTGTGCATTATCATTTGGTTCTGGTTTTTCAGAATTTAATGATGGAATTGAATTTTACGAAGATTTAATAGTAACAAGTGAAGATTTGCAAGACTCACTTTATCTTGATTGGGAAAGCGATCTGATACATACATATTTTGATGATGGAAATGGTCTAATGGAAATTGATGTGTGGAGTTATTCTCCAAATGGATATTGGTCTAACAATGTTAATCCTCTTTATGATAGTCAATCACTTCGAGAAATCGAACCAATGATGGATTATGAATTCATGTTAAAGGATTCAAATATTGAAAATGGATTGAGAACTAGGGGAACTTTAGAAGGATTTGTTTTTGATGTGGATAATAATCCGATTGAGAATGCAACAATTGAATTCTATCGAGATGAAAACTGGTTGGAAAATATTTTTATTCCGGCTGTTACAGATGAACAAGGTTCTTTTAATACTCTGCTCTATGCCAAGAACTACGAAGTTTCAGCTTGTATAAATGGAATTGCTTATCTTGATTCTTTCTTAACGATAGAACCCGACTCAACTACTTATGTTGAGTTTTGTACAAATTACAATCAAAGTAGTGTCGGAAATCATGATATTTCAAGTCCATCATCTCACCATCTGTCAAATTTCCCTAATCCGTTCAATCCCAGCACTGTGATCAGTTTTAATTTAACTACAGAGATCACGGGGAACATAGAAATTCAAATTTTTAATTCCAAAGGTCAGAAAATTAACCAATTTTCAATATTCAATAATCAATCTTCAATTTCTTGGGATGGAACAAATTTAATTGGTAAATCCTGCCCTTCCGGTGTTTATTTCTACAAACTTGTTTCTCATGGCAAAGAGCTGGCAGTCAATAAGATGCTGCTCTTGAAATAATTGAAATACTTATACATCTTCATTTTATTTCTATCATTTGTAATAGTTCAGGCTCAAGATCTACAATTCTATCAGGAAGACCTGAATTTCAAACTGGAAAACAACTACTTTTGCGTGGATGGATTATATTATTTCAGGAATACGAGTAAAAAAGTTATGAATAGATCTCTTTTTTACCCTTTTCCACAAGATAGTGCTTACGGAAAAGTTGATTCGATCTTTGTGATCAATACACAGGACACTATGCAGGAAACAAACTTGCGAAATAGCTTAAAAGGTTCATCTTTCACCATACACATTGATCCTGATTCTACTGCAATTTACCGGATTGGCTACAAACAACAATTAAAAGAATCTAAAGCAGAATACATTTTAACGACCACTCAAACATGGAGAATCCCATTTGAGCAAGTGTATTACACACTCGAATTTCCAAAAGAATTTTCGCTTGACTCAATTTCATACATGCCGGATAGTTTGCGAGAAGAAAGTGATAAGTATATCTTCTTCTGGCATAAAGAACATTTTATGCCCGATAAGAATTTTGAGTTCAGCTTTAAAATCAGGAGGAAAAACTGAATGGAAAATAATAATGAAATATTTGAAGTCAAGATGAAAGAAAGAAGAGAAATGGAACAATTAGAAAAAATTGGGTGGGGACTATTCCTCGTAATGCTGGGTGCAATCTGGCTGTTCCCGGACTCCATTGTTCCGGAAGGCACTTTTATGTTTGGAGTAGGCATAATTTTACTTGGTTTAAATTTTGTTAAATATACCAAAGGATATCATGTAAATGGTTTCACAATTTTTTTAGGGATAGTAGCTCTTATAGCTGGATTATCCAGTCTTTTAGGACGATCAGTTGATATCTTCCCGCTTGTTCTAATACTTTGGGGCATCAGCATAATCTTTGGTATCGGCAGAAAGAGAAGAAAGAAAGACCTATAGGGATCATAATGAAAAAGAAAGTACTTATCCCCATTTCTGATGGGATAGAAGAATTAGAAGCTATCGGAATAATTGACACTCTGAGACGGGCAGATGCAGAAGTTACTGTAGCTTCAGTCGGCCAAAAACAAATAACTGGCTCTTGTGGAACTAGAATAATTGCAGATAAACTGATTGAAGAATGTGCAAATGAGCAGTATGACCTGATCGCTTTACCTGGTGGTCTTCCAGGTGCAGAGCATCTCCGAGATTCAGAGATCCTCACAAAACTTCTTAAAGAGCAGGCTGAACAGGGAAGATATTATGCTGCTATTTGTGCTTCTCCAGTTGTTGTGCTTCAGTTTCATGGATTATTAGAAGGGAAAAAAGCGACTGTTAATCCTGCCTTAGCTAATGATCTTATAAATAAAAATAAAATTGATAATCGTGTAGTTGTTGATGGTAACTGCATAACAAGCAGAGCAAGAGGAACAGTTCTGGAATTTGCAGTTAAACTTATTGAATTAATATACGACAAAAATAAAGCAGATAATATGAAAACTGACATGCTTTCCCAATAATAGTCAAAAGATAAATCTATTGACATTAGAATCTTAGAAAAAAACATTGCACCGCAGTAGTTGATATAGTTATTGTTAAGTTAATAAGATGCAGGAGATAGATGATGAAAAAAGGAATTCACCCAAAATATGAAAAAGTAACCGTTAAATGTTCATGCGGTAATACTTTTGAGACAAAATCAACAGATCCAACGATCAGTAAAGTTGATATCTGCTCAAATTGTCACCCTTTCTATACAGGAAAACAAAGAACTAGAGCCAAAGAAGGCCGTATAGAAAAATTCAATCAAAAATATAAAATTAAAGAAGAAAAATAGAAATCTAAATATTTCCGCACCACAACTATATTTAAAAAATAGCTGTGGTGCGTTTTTTTTAAGGAATACAAATGGAAAGAAAACAAATTGAAGTTGGTGGACAGGCTGTAATTGAAGGTGTAATGATGCGTGGCCCTAAAAACCTGGCTACTGCGATCCGTCGAAAAGATAAAAGTATAGAAGTAAATAAAACCAGTTTTGTCAGTAAAACAAAACAGAATAAATTTTTGGGATTTCCCATAATCAGGGGTTTTGTATCTTTGATAGAAATGATGATAATTGGTATTAAAACATTGAATTTTTCAGCATCCCGTGCTGAACTTGACTGGGAAGATGAAAAACCGAAAAAGAATAAAAAAGAGAAGTCAAAATTTCTCCAGAAATTCGAAGAGATCATAAGCTATGTTTTTGCTTTTGGTTTGGCTTTTCTCTTATTTGCGTTTTTGCCATATCAGATAGCAGAATGGATGAATTTAGGAAAAGAGAATGTTTATTTTAACCTTTTTGCCGGTTCCATAAGGATAGTTTTCTTTGTTCTTTATGTCTGGATTATAAGTAAAATGAAGGATGTTAATCGAATATTTAAATATCATGGTGCTGAGCATAAATCTGTATTTGCCTATGAAGCCAATAGTGATCTAGATGCAGATAGTGTACAAAAATTTACAACCTTCCATCCGCGCTGCGGAACTAGTTTTATATTTTTTGTTTTGCTGATCTCAATTTTGATATTTTCTATAATTGATACGATCTTTGCTTATTACTTTGGTGCACCAAATGTAATTCTTCGCCTTGCTTACCATATGTTATTTGTTCCATTTATTTCTGGTATTTCTTATGAAGTACTCAAACTTTCTGGTAAAAATATCAAGCATCCATTAGTTAAAATTATGACTGCACCAGGATTAGCTTTGCAAAGAATCACAACTCAGCCCCCGGATAATGACCAAATTGAAGTTGCTGTTATTGCTATGAAGTGTGCTTTAGATATGGATGTTTCTGAATATCCTGATCTGAAATTTATTGATAAACAGTAAAAGGTAAGTTGATTATGTTCCCAGAAGGAAAAATTGCAACTCTCAAACAAGAGTACATTAACTTAAAGAAAGATATTTATGATCCGGCTAAAATATCCGATCAGCGTTACTATAGCAAAATATCAAGAAGATTTAATGAGTTGCAAACAATATTAGACCTGTATGATATGATAAAAAGTAATGAAGCAATCATTGCAGAAAATCAGGAATTGATAAGAACTACAGATGATGATGATGAACTCATCTTACTGGCTGAAGAAGAAATTGCGGAAGCCAAACAAGACATTGAAAAGAAAATTTTAAAACTGAGAGAACTTTTAATTCCCAAAGATCCAAATGATGTTAAAGATGCTATCATAGAAATCCGTGCTGGAACTGGTGGTGAAGAGGCAGCCTTGTTTGTTGCTGATCTTTACCGAATGTACACCTATTTTGCAGATAAAAAGAAATGGAAATTAACTGTTATGTCATCCAACCCAACCGGTGTGGGCGGATTAAAAGAGGTGATTTTTTCTCTTTCAGGAGAAAATGTTTACGGAACAATGAGATTTGAAAGCGGTGTTCATCGTGTTCAAAGAGTGCCGGAAACCGAATCTCAAGGAAGAGTTCACACCTCCGCTATCTCAGTAGCAGTTTTACCGGAAGTTGATGACATAGATGTAAAAATCGACCCTGCTGATCTTAAAATTGATGTTTATCGTTCATCAGGGCATGGTGGACAAAGTGTGAATACAACTGATTCAGCTGTACGAATAACACATGAGCCAACCGGACTTGTAGTTACGTGTCAGGATGAAAAATCACAACTGAAAAACAAGAATAAAGCCCTTAAGGTGCTTCGTTCAAGATTGTATGATGCAGAATTAGCAAAGCATGAAGCTGAAATATCTGCAAAACGCAAATCACAGGTGGGATCAGGTGACAGAAGTGCTAAGATAAGAACCTATAATTTCCCTCAATCCCGCGTTACAGATCACAGAATAAATTTGACGTCTTTTAGATTAAACAACATTTTACTCGGTGAATTAGATGAATTTATTAATGCTTTAAAATTAGCGTATAGGAATGAAAAAGTAGAAAATTAATTATGTGGATAATATCTCTTTTAATTATTATTTTTTTCTTTATTCTTTCTAGTTTCTTTTCCGGGATAGAAACAGGTTTAATTTCACTTGATAAATTAAAACTGGAACAGGAAGCAAAGAATAATAAAAAGAAAAAACAAATTCTAGCTTTTTTAGAAAAACCGGATCGAATTTTTGGTACAACTCTTTTTGGAACTAATATTTCAGTTGTCATTGTATCATCCCTATCTATTTTTCTTATAAATATATTAAATAAAAAATCTGCATTTAATATTTCCGGACAAATGGCAACTCTTATTATTGCCGGATTTATACTCATCTTTGCTGAAATAATACCGAAGGCACTTTATAGAGATTTCCCTAATAAATTTGTAACCAGGGGATTCCCAATTCTCAGATTCTTCAGTTTCCTGTTTACCCCTTTTGTTAAATTTGTTGCAATGTTAAATAGAGCTTTATCAAAACTATTCAGGCTTCCACAAAAATATAATTACAATTTTATTTCCAGAGAAGACCTTTCATTAATGCTATCTGAAGCAAAAAATGACGGTACTCTGCAGGAAGATCAAATGGATATGCTGGAAGAAGTTCTTGAGTTTTCCGAATTGGACGCTGAGAATGTAATGATCCATAGAACTGATATTGTAGCATTTCCGTTAAACACTTCTGTTGATGAGATCATCTCAATAGCAAAAGATAAGGGATTTACCAGATTCCCGGTTTATGAGAATGATTTGGATAATATAAAAGGAATACTTATCATTTATGACCTGTTAAAATGTAAGGATCATAATGGATTAACCGCTGCAGACTTTATCAGAAATGCTTTTTTTGCTCCGGAAACAATGGATGTGAACAAGCTGTTTACTGAAATGCAAAAAGAAAAAGTAAGTATGGCAATTATCATGGATTCTTACGGTGGAACTTCTGGCGTTATTACAATTGAAGATATCCTGGAAGAAATTGTGGGAGAAATTGAAGATGAATATGACAATTCCCCACGAGAGGTTACTGAAATATCAAAAGGACTCTACCAAATTCAAAGTTATACTGAAATCGATTATTTAAATGACGAATATAATATGGATCTACCGTTAGGTGATTATGAAACAATTGCCGGAATGATAATAGATAAACTTGAACGAATTCCCAGAAGAGGAACAAAACTCACTATTGGCAAATGGGATATATTGATCATTCAGGCAACAGATAAAAGAATTATAACAGTAGAAATGAAAAAAATTATTAGTTAAATTTCTAAGAAGGAAAGTAATTAATGCCAGAAGATAAACTATCCAAGATCAAAGTAAAAGATATTATGCATCTTATTGTTAAAGAACCTACTACAATATCTCAGGATGCATCTTTAGATCAGCTCTTACATAAAATATTAGAGAATACAACTTCAAGACATGTTTATGTTATTAATGAAAATGATAAACTTATCGGTTCAGTTCGGTTAAATAATACAATAAAATATCTTTTCCCATCTATCTCACTACTGGAAAATACTGAAGCATTTG
>JAVCCH010000027.1 GCA_030765535.1 Candidatus Tenebribacter davisii | reverse complement strand
CCGGAGAGCCCTGAGAGCCCTGAGAAATCATGGAAGTATTATATAGTCGCAAAGCGTATATTTCAATTAATTAAAAATAAATAACTATTAAATTTTATAAAATTATATTTCAATTTATTTTTGTTGGTATTGATTAAAGATTGTCTATAATTTAACAATTAAAGAGGTGTTTTTTTATTATACATCAAAAAAAAATTATCCTATGCTAAACTAATTGAAATAAAAATAATACTTAAAAATGAGGTTTACCCGCTTGTGAAAATTCCTTATTGAATATTAACCAATTCTAACATTATAACCAAATCAGAAGAACTAACAATATTATTCTTATTAATAAATAAACGCCCAAAAACAGGAATACTGGACAAAATAGGAACAGAATTAATAACGCTTGTTTTAACAGTTCGCCTAACCGAAGAAAGAATTAAAGTTTCATATTTTTTTAATACAACATCATTATTAATTTTTCTACTTGCAATAATAGGTAAATCATTATTATCAATATGTTGATACCCTGAAATATAACTAATTTCTTGATTTAAATGAATGAAACAATTTGAAGAAGTAGAAAAATCAGCAACATCAATATTTAAAGTTAAACCTATATTTTTATATGAATAATTAGAAATTTGATTTTTTGTATCAACATCAAAATTAACAGAATTAATAACAGGAGTATCAGAAACAGCAGAAACAACAGAGGAAAAACCTTGTTTAACTAATAAAACAGGCTCACTTAAAACATTAACATTATTAGATGAATTATTGATAAATGAAGAAATATTAAAAGAATCAGAAACAAAACTGAACGTATTTTTGGAAATTAATTGAATAAATAATTCATTACCTGTATTTTTAAGACTATCAAAAATAAAATCAAAACCACTTGAAACATTTTTATTAATATTAATTTCAACTAAATAAACTTTTATGTAATAATGAAATTTAGATTGATCAATAGACGCTAAAATATTAGTTAATTCAAAATTATCATTTTCATCATCAAAAATAATAAAGTTACCAATGGTTTTAAACTCAGACCCTAAAAAATCAGAAGATAGATTTTTCAATCTATAATAAAAAAAATGATCATCATTATTTAAATCTTTAAACTTTGATAAAGATACAGGATCAGAAACAGGATCAGAAACAGGAACAACATCATCATGAATTTTATCATCAATAAAATCTTTAGAAATATAACCAGTTTTTTTTTCTGCATAAGATCCAGAAGAAAGATCATTATAAAACTTAATACCAAATCCAATGGTTACCATTAACATAAATCCGCATAATAACATGATCTTCACACATAACCCTTTAATCTAAATAATTTAATAACATCAAGAACCCATAGACTAATGCATACAGAAAAAACAAAAATTAAACCATAAATAGCACCATAAAAAAAAGGACGATTACAAAAATCAATAATCCAAGAAAAATCAGTTTTTTTATTAATCTTTCCTGAACTGGAAAAATTATTTTTAATTTTCTGCATATTAACAAAATAATCAGTATGTAACGCTTCAGTTTCATAACAAGAAAAAATTTGAAATCTTTTAAAAATCCAACACATAAAAACAGGTTGAGGTCGAGCACTATCATAATTTGACCTGTTATATTTAAATAACCTTATATTTTTATTAAAAAATGGTACATTATGCAATATCTTACCTAAACCAGGAATTTCAAATTCACCTATATTAACAGATTTATAAACATAATGAGCTTGATTTCTAATTCTATCATTCAATTCTTTGAATCTTTGAATAATGAAAAAAAAATCAACATTCAAATGCCTTGAATGTTTAAGAAGTGAAAGAAAAGTTTGATCAGCGCTACGAGCATCTTTTGTGTCAAAAAAATCGCCCGCTTCATCAATCCATATTTGAACCGGCAAATCAGAATCGCCACGAGGAATCAAATCGACTAAACGTTCTGATTTAAGAACTTCATTGTCTAAGTAGATTAATTGCCCATCCTGAAGTTCCCAGCCATAATAACGCCTAAGAACTTCTCGAATACCTAAGGCATTGATTGAACCACAACCAGGTACTCGATTTATACAATCCTTACACATATCACGCGTTAAACTACGATAATGACCCTTAAACCGCTTGAAATAAATCGGATAACGGCAAGACCAAGGCTCAAGTTTAATTGGTAAATTTGTAACACAAACACCACCTGAAGCAATGTATTTTAACATAGAATCAACCGCCCCGTAACTTTTGCCACCACCAATTAACCCAGTCCAAATGTTAATCATAATAATACACCTAAAAAATAATGCGTTTAATTTTCAAATTCAATTTGATGAAAATACATAATATATAAAGATTTAAAAGCATAATCATGTAATAAATTAATTCCTGAACTGGAAAAATTGTATTAACATAACCAAGGTACGACGATGCAGAACTAAGAAAAGAAAAATCAACATCAGAACTTGAAAAAGTATCAAGTTTATCAATTACTTCATTGTAAACTTTTTGATAAAGAGCAATAGATGCACGTAAAAGCCCCAAAAAAAAACTAAATAAAATAATAAATTTGCCAGGTCCTCTTCTCCAAATCCCAAAAAACCACCGAATCAAAGGATCAAACCAATTAGATAAACGCTCAAATAAACTTATAAAAAACCCATTAATAATCATTATAAACCCCTATTCAAATGCCCAACCAAGCATTCTTAAACCTTTAAAAAAAACAAGAATAGTCAACGACAATAACTCCAAATTTCTAAATATTGACAAAAAAGGAATTATACTCAAATCAAAAATAAAATGGTCAGAGAAAGTTTTACCAAAAAATTCAAAAGAAAAAGGAATGTCAATAATAGTTTCTGAAGGAAAATCGACAGTACAAGAAAAAGGGTTTAAACTTAATCTGGTCATAATAGCATTGTAAACATCAGACTTAATATTATTTAGAGAATCTACCGAAGAAAAAAAATCATTACTTTCAGAAATATCATAATCATCATCAAAAGAAAGAAAATTAATGCTATTACTTGATGAAGAAGGATCGTCAGAATCATCATCGCCAAACATTGATATAAAATTAGTTGATAAAATAATAAAATCATTTGTTGAATTTACAATAACATCAACATCATTTGATGGAAATATTAAACCGTCAACAGAACTTTTAACAGCGTTCACAGCTGTTATAATACCAGCAGTATCAACATCATTTGATGGAAATATTAAACCGTCAACAGAACTTTTAACAGCGTTCACAGCTGTTATAATACCAGCAGTATCGACGGAACAATCAATAGAATTAACCGCATTAACAATGTCACTTGAATCAAATTCAATATTATCAATTGCAGTTATAACACCTTGACAAGTAGAATCAATCGAACGTAATTCAACCGGAAGACCAGAAAAAACAATTCCATCAATAAACGCTGCCGTAATACCATCCTTTGTCATAGAATTATTAATTAAACCATTTTCAAAAGCAATTTGAATTTCTGCACTAGATAAATTCTGAGATTGCAACGCTTTTTGAAAATCAAAAGTTAAATCAGTTGTAGAATTAGTTACAACTACAGGAATTAATTGTTCAAGAGGATCATCAATATCATCATCAACCCCCCACGACTAATCAGTGAATAATTTTGACAATATTTTAATTAAATTATACCAATCAACAGGAATAGTTGGATCGTAAGTAATGCCATGAGGGGAAATCTTATATTCAAAATTCTTAGGATCATCAGGACCGGCAAAAGTTCGTAATTCAAATAAATGATTTTCACCAGAATAAATTTGTTGAGTGTCAATAGCTTCCCCATCATAAAAAACCTTAATCCAAATAGACTCGTCAAAAGGGTTACCTAGATTTCTGTTTTCTGTAATCATTTCGTAGCCTTCAGGCCACGAATCCTCATCTTCAGAATCACAACAATTATTATAAACAGTGACCCAATAATTACAATGTCCCACATTATCCCACGGAACAAGAAAAGTTAAACCCCCTGAAGTAACACTAGTAGGATTGTTTGCAGGATTACAGCCACCAGACACCCAATTAACGCTCGGATATATTTGCCATTTAAGATAAACTAAAGGACCAACAATCGACCCTGCAGACCTGCCAACAACGCGAATACCAGTTCCGGGAAGATCAATTTGTTCTGCCGTAACACCAACTGAAAAAAGAAGAAAAAGAAGAACAAGCAAAAATATTTTTTTCATTACCACCACCTAATTTTAACTATTATTAAAGAAAAAATCATACCCATAATAACAGACAAAAGGAAAATAATAATACAATTATGAATTAATGCAAAATTCGCATAATTTTCTATAATTTCAAAATGATGAATTACTTGCTCTTCCCAGCTCATAACCTAAGCCCCTGAACTAACAGCAGATTTAAGCTTACGAACACCCCAGACCAATCCGAATATTGCCAAACCAGCAACAATAACAACACCCGCACCAGTCGCAACGTCAGCAGCTGTAGCTGCAAGAGACGTTGAAATTGTTTCAACGGTTGTTTGAGCAAATAGAGGTAAGCTTGTGAAAATCAAACCCACAACTATCATAATTTTAAAAAGATTCTTCATATTAGAACCCCTTTCTATTTTATTTTTAATACATAATGTATTATTTATTTTGAAATATCCAAAATAGATATTTCTCTAAGCACCCGCTAAAACTGATTGCTTTAACTTGCGGACACCCCAGACCAATGCAAATATAGCAATCGCAGCAAGAATAACAACGCCTACAGCATTATTAACTTCGCCAGCGGTACTTGCCAAACTATCGCCCATACTTGCAATATTAGTAACTTGACCAAAACTTGATAAACTGGAAGATCCAAGAATACCAAACAAGACCAATTTTTTTAGATTACTCATAATAATCCCCTTTCATCATAATTTTTCTGCACCATACAGAAAATCAACTCCCAGCTGTAAGAGCTTTTTTTAAAGTTGCTACAGCCAAAAAAACAACGTAAGTAGTTAACGAAATAAAAACACCCAATAGAAAAAAAGATGTTACAACGTAAAAAGTAAAACCAGGTTGATCAACACCTGGAACACCAGCACCCAAAAAATAATTGCTATTAGTTGCTAACTCAACAAAATTCACAATATTAGACATATTAAAACTTTCCTATTCCAAAAACTAATTTTAAAAACGCAACTAAAGGCTTTCTATAAAAAATCATAACAAAGAAAAAAATCATGCAAGGCACAAACATTTACACCTCCAAAGTTTTTTTAACAGCTGGGTGAAAAATAATAATACCTGAATCAGTTTCAAAATACTTAAAAACATTGAAAGCATTTTTTAAATCAATAAAAGAAATAGCTTTTTCTTTTACACCAAAAATACAAGGTTGAACGCCGGTAAGATATTCACCAGTAACATCATTTTTAATAAACCAACTCATAATAAAAACTCCAATTGTTCAAAAACTTTGTAGCATTCCATAGACTTAAAAAAATGGCAAGGTTTAGCAACAAAATTGATGCCAAGTAAAGAACTAAAACGCCTAATATCTGAAAAATAAGCCTCCATAGTAAAAGCCTCATTGAAATTCTTTGTTGTCAAAATATGTCCTTTATAAACATTTTTTACAAAAACATACTTACCCTCATAAAAATCCAAAGTAACAAAAACATACATTTAACTAACCATTTCTAAAAGATTATCTAAAGTAATCTTACTTTTATAAATTATTTTAACATTCAAATCATCAATATTAGAAAAATCCGGGAATCTGTCATACCAATAATCACTATCTTCAGAAAAAATTGTAAACCCCTGAAGTTCACCAGGCTTAATAACTCTAAATTTCATACTCAAAAGAGTAATTACAGCATCGAGCCCAGCATTAACATCAATAAACATTTCTCTAATTTCTGCCCAAGGTATTAAATCCCTGTTTTCAATACCCCAAAACCTCCCGGACAATTCTTTTTCTTTATTAATAAAGTCATTAATATTGAAATTATTAAAACTAGAGGCATACAGATTTGCGCTATAGTTGAACAAAGAGCGCAGCCGATCCTCGGCGGAAGCGCGCACGCTTCGCGCGCGTTCGCTTTCCGCCGGCGGATCGTCCGAAAACTGTTCAATTTTAGCAACATATTTACTCACATAACACATTAACGCTTTAAATTCCCTAATAAAATTTATACGTAAATAAGGACAAAGCGGTTGAACATAAGAATAATCCCAATATAAAAAACCAATAGTATCAACCCATAAATTTTGAAATTGAATAAAAGTTAAAGGCCACCCTGATTTGGTTTTTTTCCAACCAAAAATAAGTAAATGAAAATGAGGAGCTCCACGTTCCTGAGATTCTAAACGCCAAACAAACCCAAGCTTACGACCAACAACACGCTCTAATCTACGCATAAAAGAACGTAAATGTATCTTAGCATCTTTATCAGTAGGGTAACGGTTAGCATAAGTGAGGGTTAAAAATGCAGCACCAGAAGAAGTTATAATATCCCTATCAAGAGATGACAATTTGTCAATCAAATTTTTTCTTGAACGTGCTGTAAATGTAATAATTGCTTGACGAGTACCACCGATTTGAGTTTTTGAAATACTATCACAAATGATAGAACCCTTTAAGCGGTTTCCCTGATGAACTAAATGAAGTTTTGCCCCTGAAGTATCCATGTTAAGCCTTAGAATGAACTGCAGTAAAAACAGGTTTTACAAGTTTTAAAGTTCCACCCTCCTGCTCAACACCGGACTCAAAGGAGTATATCTCACCTTCTGTTATTTGGTCATACATACTTTTATCAGTGTAAAACGTAACAACGTTAAAACTCTGTCCTATTTGAAATCGATACCAATCACCATATTTACCTTGACCAGTTTCTTTTGCTTTAATATAGCACAAGCCAGTTACAGCTAGATGTAAATAAGCCAATGCTTCGATAATACTTGTAACACTGATATTAGTGTTTGTTGTTTTATTATTATCCATAATTTTAAACCTTTATATGAATGTTAAAGAAGTTTTCTCAAACCTCCGATTTTACCAAAAACAAGCTTTTCAATGATAACCAAAGAATCAGGCTTTTCATTCACTGGGGAATTGAAAGCAAAACCATGACAATCATTAACTAACTTGATAGAAATATTTAAATATAAATCAGTTCTATTATTAAGATCACTTAATAAAAAATGAGAAACGTTTAGAGAATGAGCAAACTGAGAAAGCTCAGAAAAAGAAAAAGAATTTAAAGAATTAACAGACAAACCATATATAATAGAAGGATCATTATATGCAATTGCAACAACTATAGAATTTGCCAGTATTTCTTTTTTTGCGACTTTAGACAGCATTTTGAACCTCAAATTTTGAACCCATTAAGTTTTTAAAGACTTCGAACCGACTAGCTAAATTTACATAATATATATTATGTAGACTTAAGACAACGCCAGAAAGAAGTTGTAACACCTCCTAACTAGCATTGAACTAGATCTGTTCAAAATCTACAAAATAGTAACATACTTTTTAAAATTACAAGCATTTTTATTAAAAAAACGAAAAAAAGCAAAATAAAGCCGAAAACAACACAAAAACAAGTAAAACTCACCCAAATTTAATAAATCAAAGAAACAAAACAATAAAATCATTATTAGCTTTTAAAGCCCTGAAGCCCTAAAGCCCTGAAGCCCGGAGAGCCCGGAGAGCCCGGAGAGCCCGGAGAGCCCGGAGAGCCCTGAGAGCCCTGAGAAATCATGGAAGTATTATATAGTCGCAAAGCGTATATTTCAATTAATTAAAAATAAATAACTATTAAATTTTATAAAATTATATTTCAATTTATTTTTGTTGG
>JAVCCH010000114.1 GCA_030765535.1 Candidatus Tenebribacter davisii | reverse complement strand
TAGGCTGCCTTATAATTGATGATACCAGCAAGACAAAATCAGGGCGCAAAGTTCAATGGTTATCCTGGTTTTATGATCATTCAAAAAGTCAATATTTCACCGGTTTTCAAAATATTCTTTGTGCTTATACTAATGGGAGAACAGCAATACCAATTGATTTTGAATTTAAAATCGGGAAATCAAAAGTCAAACATTACACTAAGTCGAATTATAAAGAAGGTACTCATGCTGAACAGCGAGTAAGATTTGCCAAGCAGAAAAAAATAGATATTGCTATACAGATGATCAAGAGAGCATTCCAGCGTAATTTTCAATTTCAATACATCTTATGGGATTCCTGGTATAATAGTTCAACAGCATTGGAATACATATCTGAAGTAGTTGCTAAAAAAGGAGTAAATCTGATATCAATGCTGAAAAATGGAAACACCAAGTACAAATACAAAAACGGTTTTTTTGACTTAAAAGAATTGTATCATAAAGCTGGGAAATGGGAAACTAATCGGAAAACAGGTATTAAATCAAAATCAATTATAGTTGAATATATGGATGCTTCACAAACCAACAAACTCTCAGAGAGAGAAGAATTGATAACTATAAAAATAGCATTTTACAAGTATCCTCATGTTAAAAAGTGGAAGGCTATCCTTTCTACTGATTTGGAGCTTGAGCCTACTGAAATATTACATTTCTACCTTAGACGCTGGTCTATAGAATGTATATTTAGAGAACTGAAACAATACTTTGGTTACAATCAAAGCAAATCATCTAATTATATTGTAATGATAGCAGATTTTACTATTAGATGTGGTTTTTTCATCATGTTCTGTCATATCAGAGAAATTGAAAATCATAAGCCTATGTGTCAATTACTACTTGAGTTTTATGAAGAACTATTTGATGAATGGCTGGATAATTACATAAAACTTCAAATGCAGAAAGAAATTGAGAATGTACTGCTTTATGCTAAAGGATTAGGTATGCAAAGCTTGGATGAATTGATTTTGAACCTTGATAATGTTATGAAGCGATTTTTTGATGAAGTGTTTCTGCCTGATAAAATTTCTGAAGCAGATAAACAGGCAAAGAGAAGAATTGCTTAATGGCATATCTCGTTGTAAAATATGCCATTATGAAAGCGGTGATTTTTGTGGCTAAATGCTAATTACTTATATTTTAGCCATTTACAGCAAGTCGGAAATATCAGTTAGATTACGCGACAAGAGAGAGACCAGGGTGGGAAAGGAAATTGAAACTCCGATTTATGATTTTTTACTTAATTGAAAGTTTCATAACGATTACAAAAATAAAAACACATAATAAATATGGACCCATTTGATCCCAATCTGCAGGCAGTAATGCGTTTTTTATAACGATGTACAATATTGCAATGGAAACTAAGCAACCCAAAGGACGTAATTTTAATGGTGATTTATCTTTATCATCTGAACTATCATAATCGTCATCATCATCGTCACTATCAGTTGAGTAACTGGTTTCTTCTTCTTCATAATATTCATCGTCATCAACCCAATAATCAATATACCCTTTTGCTTTACAATATGGGCATGGCTTCGGTCCGACCCCCGTCATAATAAATCCATTAATACATCGAGTACATTTTTTTCTTACATACCCCATCTTTCCTCCTATCATTAATATATGTTCTACCATTTCTAAATTTATTCCCAAACTGATTAACTAATAAATCGCTGTCAATTAATTTATAAAATTAAACGTAATAATTCTTTCCTGTGTTACTGGAATTCATTTATTGTAGAAGATGAGAAAGGGGGAGAATAATGTAAAATGTAATCAACCATAGGCTGACAAAAATTGATAAATTAAATGTCATGTAAGACTTTAAACCGCTAAAATCGCGAAATGACACGAAAAAATGTAATGTGAGAGAAGGATTTATTATTTATATAATTAGAGTATAGTTTTATTTATTTTTCAGATCCATCCCTTAACACTGATTTTGTAACTGTTAAGTCCGGCTTTACTTCTAATTATGGCATATTCGCCATAATTAAAATTAGGATTATGAACTTGCTCCCAAATTCCCAAAAATTCTACAGTATTTCCCCTCGTTTTTCATTTTATCCCTGATCTCAATGTTTGATGGACAGACTGGGAGTTGCTGAGATCGTCGAATGAGGTGGTCTCGAAAACCGTTGTACGCCTCGCATACGCAGGGTTCGAATCCCTGACTCTCAGCCATTTTATAGCTTAAAGGGCTATATAGAAAAGCTTGACGTGACTATTTAATTTGTGGAATATTGTCCATGTGATCAAAAGTGTACATTTTCTGAAAAGTGTACTTTATGAGATAAATTATATGTTTCATGAAATGAAAAGGAGAGAAAAATGAAATTGAAAAGAGTAATATTAACTATTAGCCTCATATTGCTTGTATCCCTCGCATTTAGCCAGGATAATCCTTATCCAGAAAACCAGGAAATTAATCGACGACACTCAATTGGAAGCACTCTATTCCTCGTGGGTAATTTCGCACCCGGAGATCCACCGAATTTTTATCAATTGAATTACGGATACCGGCTTAACCAGAAAAGCAACATAGTGGTTGATGCAATCACATGGACTGTTTATGAACCTATAGGTACATATGAATCTTCCGATGAATTTTATCCAGGCAAGCTCAGATCATACGGTATTGGGGTTGGTTATCAGCGATTCTGGTGGAAAAACTCATATACAACGGTTCAAGCAACTCCTTTTCTGTTACAATTTCTTGATTCAGAAAATGAAGATATCCAAAAGGGTTTTCAGTTGTATCTTCAGCTGCGTCTGGGCTATCGTTTTGAATTCTTCCAAAAAAGCTGGTTTATAGAGCCATCTGTTGCATTCAACTATTGGCCAATTTATACCAATTTCCCCTCAGACTTTGAAGAAGTAGAAGAAGGAGCACCAAATTATTTCTTATTTGAACCCGGTCTTCATTTCGGGTATAAATTCTAAATAAAACAAAAAGAAGAGATACAATGAGTTTTTTTAAAAAGAAAATCAAACGCTTCCCTTTGGGGATTTGGATTGCATTAATCGCTTTAGTTTTAATCTTTTTAGCCTGGCTAATGCAGAGTTATTCACTATTAGATTGGGAAGGTGCAATCGAACTTGGAGTTCAGGATGAAAGCTTCAATGGGAATGCAGCTGAACAAGCTTTAGCAGATGTAGAAAGAGGAATTGCGATTGCAGATATCATTTGGGTGTTACCACTTACGATTATTGCATTTATTGGGCTTTTGAAGAAAAGGTTTATTGGTTTCGCTGCTGCTTTGATGGTTTTTGCAATTTGTGTTTATTTTCCTCTGTTCTACGTTTTTCGCGATAGCATGAATCCTGAAATTAAATTAGCTGCTATTTTGCTGTGGGCAGTTCCTTCAATTTTGGCAATAATTGGTCTGTGGGCTAATAGAATGTATTTTGAAAGGAGATAGCAAATATGATCAAACCAACAATTGTCACTTGGATAATTGCCATCTTTGGAGCAATCACATTTTTACCACTAATGGTTGCTCAACTGCTAATATTGTTCAAGCCACAAGATCAAAAAACCAAAGATCTGTTAATCGGAAAGGGTGAAGATTGGCGTGATAGAACACACTTCAAATCTGCATTGGCTTTTGCCTGGGCTGACTGGTTAGTTATTTTACCGCTTTTGATTATTGGTCACTTTG
>JAVCCH010000070.1 GCA_030765535.1 Candidatus Tenebribacter davisii | reverse complement strand
GTATTCTTTCCAGTTGTTTTGAAAATGGTATTTTACGGTTTCTAGTTACCAGAATTACAATGATCTCATTTGTTTTTTCTGCGTAGCGAATACCTATGTGACGGATATTACCAGAGTGATTCCTCTCATAATATACCTGCATTTTAGATGCTTCTATGTAAGAAATTACTTTTCTGCATATATCATCAAACAGTTCCGGTTGAAGTAGACATTTCTGATGCGGGATCACATTATGCGATCTGCTCTCGAACATACCGGTAATTGGTTTTCCCTCTACTTTTGCCACCGGGAAAAAACTTTTATTCCGATATGGTTCACCGCCAGAAGAAATTATTTTATTGATCTTCTCAATTTTTACATTCTGGAAAATTTCTTCAATGATCTCCTGTTTATATTTTACTTGATCATCATAGGAAATATTCAACCAGTCACAACCACCACATTTGCCAAAGACTTCGCAATCCGCTTCAATTCTTTTGGGTGAACTGGTAATTATCTTATCAATTTTAGCAAAACTCACTTGCCGTCTTGTACTTTCCACTTGAACGTCTAAAACATCACCCGGTACAGCATTAGAAACGAAAACAGGATTTGATTCATCAAACCCTAAACCTAATCCTTTATATACTAATTTCTCAATCTTTAACCCTTTTATTATTTTCATTTTATCCTTTTCTTAAGTTGATAATACTTCAACTTCCAAACAATTATTATGGCTTCTCGAACTATCTTTTTAGACATTTTAGATTGTCCAACCCTTCTATCAGTAAAGATAATTGAAAGCTCTTTAATCCTGAATTTTTTAACCCAGGTGCGAAAATTCATCTCAATTTGAAAGGAATAACCATCGGAAATTATTTCATCCAGATCAATACTTTCCAATACTTCCTTTCTAAAACATTTGAATCCACCAGTCGGATCATTGATCTTCATTCCCGTTATGATCTTAGCGTATTGTGCTGCAAAGAAACTCAGGAATAATCTTCTCAGTGGCCAATTAACTACGTGAATACCTTTTATATAGCGTGATCCGATCACAAGATCAGCATTTTCAATTTCAGCTAACATTCTGGGTATATCTTCCGGATCATGAGAAAAATCTGCATCCATTTCAAAAATATAATCGTAATTATTTTCAAGCGCATATTTGAAACCTGCAACATAGGCCGATCCAAGACCCATTTTACCTTCTCGCTGCAATAGATGTATACGCTTATTCTTTTTTTGTTTATCTTTAATAATTTGAGAAGTACCATCCGGTGAGTTATCATCTACAACTAAAACATCTATACTTTTAGCTTGTTTTAAGGCTGCATCTGTAATGGCTGAAATATTCTCAGCTTCATTATAGGTTGGTATAATTACTAATGTTCTCATTTTTTATCCAGATTATTTTTTAATAGTTGAGCTTCATCAACTTTAGAAATTCTTTTTGCAGGTCTCCCCTGCCAAACATCTTCTTTTGTTACATCTTTGGTAACAAGACTTCCAGCAGCGACCATCCCGTCTTCTTTTATAACCTTACCCGGTAAGATAGTAGAATTCACTCCTATACGGCTGCCTCGCTTCATTGTGATCCCTTTGAAATGTTTGTATCTCTCCTTGTCCCGGGCCATGTAGTTGTCATTACTGGTAGCTACTGCCGGAGCAACGAAACAATAATCTTCTATCTCTGAATAAGCTGTTATATAACAATTGGTTTCCAATTTACATCTTGCTCCAATTTTCACAAAATTTTCTATCGAAACATTCCTGCCAATTATGTTAAGATCACCAATTATTACATTCTCCCTGATTGTAGCCATATCTGCTATCAGACAATTCTTACCGATCTCGCTTTGAACATAGATAACAACATTGGCTCCTATCTGACATTGATCTCCAATTTTAGCAGGTTCCAGGTTCGGATCCACTTTAAAAATACTACGGGGAGAGCTAAGCGGGCTTTTACCTATGATCGTATTATCATCAATCCGTACATCATCTCCAATGATGCTTCCGGCATGAATAACCACGTTATGCCCGATCAGGCAATTTGTACCGATCTTTACATCATCCATGATAATACAGTTAAACCCCAAACTGCTACTCTTGCCTATAACCGCAGTTTCAGCAATGTGCTGACTCATCTAAATACCTCCACAAAAAGCTTGAGTACATTTACGAAAGTGGGTTTGGGAAGTAAAGAAATTTATTAAATCTCAGCTTAATTGACTTCGTCGGTCTCCGTTGCGCTCCGGCTCATAACTCATAACTCATAACTCACAATTGCTTCGTAACGTTTTGCTTGACTTTTATTTTAGCATAAAGATTCTCACTGGTGAAATATAATTCTATCTTAAAAGTATTATGGACTTAAGAAGCATAAATCTGCTACAATGAATTGAAAAATTATTAATAGGAGATAACGTTTATGAATGTAGAAGGTATTCAAGAGTTAGTGAATTATATTGAAGCAAATCTTCGTTCTTCAAAAACTGCTGGTTTAAATTTTGTAGACTCTAGAAATTATAGTTCAAGATTAACAAACAAACAAAATCATGTAATATTCGGTAGACGGGGTTCCGGAAAAACCTCACTTCTTAATTCAATTATTGAGAATAAATCAATATTCAATATCTTCATAAACCTTGAAGATTTCAAAGATATAACTTTTCCTAATATTCTGCTTTATATCCTTATGACCACCTTCAATGAATTACTAAAAGAAATAAATAGTAAATTTCCTTGGTTTAAGTTTTCAAAGAAGGCAAATAAATTAAAAAAAGAGATTAAATTTATCAGCAAAGAATTCAAAAAATATTTAGATGAACCAGATGAAGAGACACAAAACATTAATACTGTTGAATCAGATGGATTAAGTTACAATGCGGGATTTAAAATGGATCAAGCAAATGTTGGTACAAAATGTAACAAAGATTTTTCACAAGAGATTAGAAGAAAAATATCCAAGAAGAAAATAGATTTCATACGGATTCAATTAACTAATTACAAAAATCTTATTATAAATATCTCAGATCTTTTTACTTTGCCAATTTTTCTAATTTTAGATGATTTTTATTTTGTTGATAAAACAATTCAACCTGAATTAGTTGATTATTTTCATAGACTCACTAAAAGTACAAATCTTTATTTGAAATTAGCAACTATTAAACATAGATCTAAACTATACAAAAGGGACAACAAAAAGTATATAGGCACTGAATTAGGACATGACATTTTCGATATAGATATTGACTATACTTTAGATGATTTTGATCAACTCCAAACCTTCATGAAACAATTGTTAGATAATGCAATTCAAAACTCAAAGTGTAATATAATATTTGAACAACTATTTACCGGTGATGGTTTCTCACAACTTTGTTTAGCTTCTGGTGGTGTTCCAAGAGATCTTTTATTTCTTTTCGTAAATTTAGCTAATAATATCAATACTCAAAATAAAATTGGAAAGATTCAAGTGAATGAAGCAGCAATTTCAAATTTAGCTGATAAGCTTGATTCATTGAAAAAAGATTCTAAAGATGATGAGTCAATTTTAGAAAATTATTTGTATGTTATTAAATCTCTCGTTTATAATTCAAACAAAACTAATGCATTCTTGATAGCGAAAGATGATTTTGATAAACATCATTACTTTAAACAAATAATTAGAGAATTAATTGATTTACGACTTATACATTTGGTTGAACAAAATACAAGCAAAGCTCCAAGTGATGGAAGAAGATATGAAGCTTTTATTCTTGATATCTGCCTATATGACAATTCAAGGCCTTTAAACTTCAGGCAAATTCAACCAGGTCAAAGAGATGAAAAGTCGAGAAGAGATAAACTTAGAGCTTCACCAGTTATTGAATTTTCAAAAATTAAAAGCTTTATTTACGATAACGGTTCCCTTCAAACTTCTAATAAATTTTCAGATAAAGAAGTGACTAAACAGATGACGCTTTCCTTTGAGTAATTGATTTTGTCTATAACAATAGTGTCCTCAGCCTAAAGAAATGAGAAATTAGAAATTTACATTTTAAATTTTAAATTTTTAATTGGGATTGTTCTGATTCAGATGCATAAGCAGAATATTAGCAGAAATTATATGGAGAATAATTAATGAAAGATTTTAAATATGTTGGGTTTTGGCAAAGAGTTTTAAGTTACTTAATTGATGATGTAATATTGTATGTTATAACCTATAGCATAGTATCAATATTTTATGACAACCTTATCGTAAAAATATATCAAGTTGTACATCCCATTTATCTCCTGGTTTTTGGATATTTAATGGTTGCATTTTGTACAATATTGTTCTGGAAATTTGCCGGTGCAACACCGGGAAAATTAATAATTAGAGCGAAGATAGTTGATGCTCAATCCGGTTCTATCCCGAATTTCGGAAAACTAATCATCAGATATTTTTTCTATCCGATTTCTCTGATAATTCCTTCTTTGGGATGTATATGGGTTGGAATTGATTCACGCAAACAAAGCTGGCATGATAAGATGGCAGGAACAGTTGTTGTACGCAAAAACAGAATAAAAAAGAAAAAAGAAATCGAACCAAATGTTATTCCAGAAAATATTGATCCATTATTTCCTACATCTCCTTCTATAAAAGATAAGAAAAAATGGAAATGGGGAAAATATCTACTTATTCTTACAACTATTTGTATAATTTCATTTCTCTATTTCATACATTTTTCTGATGAAACATTAATTCCAAAAGCAAAGGAGTGGCTTTACGAACCTGAATTTGTAGAAAGCAATCCGGAAGATAATGGTTACTATCATCTAATTGGTCTTTTTGTTCCTGAAGGACAAAGCAGTTCTGATTTAGGCTACAACGTTGTAAAAACAAACAACGAATATGTTTTTGATTATTCTAAAAATATTAATTTGACTGATTACAGAGAAGACCCACCGAATGCAGATTTTGGAGTAGATTCTGGAGAAATGGTAAACATATTCAATAGCGAATCGTTTATACAATATTGCCAGGATAATGAAAAAAAGATAACTCAGACATTTAAGCAGTTCAGTTATATAGAAAAAAGGATGAATACTATATCCAAGGCAAAGTATTTTAAGAATACAACCAGCCCTAGTTTTGTAAGTAAGATACTGATTTTAATGGATTTTGTCCAATACAATTTATTAAAGAATAGTTATCTAACAACTCTGTATATCAATGGTTCAAAAAGCAAGGCATTAACAATATTAGAAGACGATATGAAGTTTATCCGTGAATTATCAGAAAAAGCTGATTTTTTAATTTTGAAACTAATAACTCCCTTTTTACTTGAAAGAGATTTAAAAACATTTAATCATCTGCTCGATTACGAAAATATTGATTTGAGTTATTTACAGAAATCGATTCAAAGTATTAAACCAATTTCTATTAGTGAAAGAGATATGGAAAAGGTTGCGAAAAGACAGTTTGCTTTTGAAGTAAATCTGAACCTTTTTATGTACAATCTCACTACAAAACAAAAAGATTTCGTTTGTAAAAATAACCATTTTACCAAAAATGTAGTAAGAAGTAGTCGATCTATTTTATTTAAACCACATAAAACAATAAATCAACATTATCTAATAAAAAAATATCTTGTTGATATTTCACGAGTAACAGGCAAAGAGTTTATGCAGTTGGATAAAAATCCCTACATTTTTCAACCTTCAATCCTTGATTTCGTAAATAATTACATAGCTTCGATGATTATGTTGAAGGTTGCAGATGTATTGAATAATAAGTTTGTTGCTACTTTTCACAATGTTGATGCATACATTAATATGTTGAAATTGAAAGTAATGATCATTGATCAGAATATTGCTAAAATTAATATCCCTGATTTTTTAGAGTCTCACAAAGATTCATTGTATAATCCATACACAGAAGAATCATTCAAATGGGATACAGAAAGATCAATGCTCTATTTTGAAGGTCCTTATGAAAGTGATAATAATATGAAAGAGTTGAAAATAAATTGAGACGTTCCGATTTGGATGTGCACACTGAAAAATATGCATAAGAAAAAAGCCTGCATTTCTGCAGGCTTTTTTTTATTATAATAAGATACTTTCTTAAACAATTCCTTGCTCAAGCATTGCATCAGCAACTTTTGAGAATCCAGCAATATTAGCGCCATTAACATAGTTGATATAACCATCTTTTTGTGTACCGTACTCAACACATGCAGTATGGATAGAATTCATAATTTTATGAAGTTGAGCATCTACTTCTTCTGAAGTCCAGTGTAATCTTTCACTATTCTGACTCATTTCAAGACCAGAAACAGCTACACCACCAGCATTTACAGCTTTACCAGGAGCAAAATCAACTTTTACAGCTTGGAAAGCTTTAACAGCTTCAGGAGTACAACCCATATTAGAAACTTCAGAAACAATTTTAACACCATTAGCAATTAATTTTTTGGCATCATCACCATTTAATTCGTTTTGTGTAGCACATGGCATTGCGATGTCACATTTTGCTTCCCATGGTTTCTTACCAGCGAAGAATTTTGCACCTGCGAACTTTTCAGCATAAGGAGCTACAACATCATTATTAGAAGCGCGAAGTTCTAATAAATAATCAATTTTTTCACCTGTAATTCCAGCTTCATCTAAAATGTATCCATCAGGACCGGAAACAGTTATAACTTTTCCACCCAATTCAGTAATTTTGAGAGCTGCACCCCAGGCAACATTACCAAAGCCTGAAAGAGTTACAGTTTTACCTTTGAATGAATCTTT
>JAVCCH010000052.1 GCA_030765535.1 Candidatus Tenebribacter davisii | reverse complement strand
CTGATAGCTATGGCACAGTAGATAACACGATGAATTTTACATGGAATGTTCATGTTAATGATACAGTCAATTCGGGCACATTATTGTTGCCAACGATAACTTCATTATATCAGAACTATCCAAATCCATTTAATCCTATTACTACAATCAGATTTGATATTAAAGAGAACGAGAGTGGAAGGTTAACTGTCTTTAATTTAAAAGGGCAGATAATAGTTTCTGAGGAGTTTGAAACTGGTCAGCATAACTATTTATGGAATGGTTATGATTGCAGCTCAGGGTTGTACTTCTATCAATTAAAAACAAATAGTGGAACATATACAAAAAAGATGGTGATGATGAAATAAATAAGTACTTACTTATACAAACAGAACTCAGAAGTTTTATGAGAGTCTCAAAAACGGTCGTTTATTAGACTTTTTACACTTAGGCTAATAAAGCACCTATATCTATCAATTAATAGTATAAAAACCCGTATAAATAACAAAGTATAATAACTTGACACAAAAGATGACTTATTAGACTCTCTCTCTATGTCTTTAAATGGGAATCTAAAAGTACGATTAATCAGTTTATACTCAAATGTTATCATAGGTCAAAATTATTTCTAACTTGACACTAAAGTTTTAATTTATCAATATAGAATAAATAGTTTATCAATAATGGTTGAAAGAGAGGGCATATGAAAAAAAATATTTATGTATTACTATTTGTTTTATTCATGATTAGCTGTAATACAAATGTAGACTATCTAACTCAGGGTATTGCATACGCTGAAGATAGAGATTTTGATAAAGCAATAAAATCCTTTCAGAAAGAAATAAAGATCAATCCTGATAATGCAGTTGCTTACTACAATATGGGAGGTGCTTTTGTTCTTAATTTTGATAAATCCATAGAATGCTATCAAAAAGCAGTAGCCATTGATCCTGATTATGTAGAAGCATACAGTAGGATGGGAATGGTTTATAATCTTAAAGGGGACTTTTATAAGGCAATAGAATGCCTTCAAAAAGCGATAGCCATCAATCCTTATTTTGAAGATGCGTACCTTGGTATGGGATTTGCTTATTCAAATAGAGGTAACTACGATAGAGAGATAGAATGCTATGAGAAAGCAATAGCAATCAATCCTGATTTTGAAGTTGCGTACCTTAGTATGGGACTTGCTTATTCAAATAGAGGTAACTACGATAGAGAGATAGAATGCTATGAGAAAGCAATAGCAATCAATCCTGATTATGCAGAAGCATACACAAGTATCGGAGTTTTTTATTCTACTAGGGTGGACAAATCGGCAGCGGATTATTTTTATCAAGCAGGCCTGATATATCTAAAGCAAAATGACAAGCAAGCTATCATACAACAAATCAATTTTATGAAAGTTTTTGTACCAGATTCTCCATTAACACAGAAACTAACAGAAAAGCTGTATGAATCAAATTTATAATAGTAAAAGAAATTAATTAGGGGAAAATATGAGAAAATTTATATTTGTAATACCTTTGTTGATTATTATTAGCTGTAGTAAGAATCCATCCACTTTCATGTATAATGTTATTTATCAAGATACTCAGATAGTGTTAAACTGGTCTACATGTATGGACAAAGATTTCTATATGTATAAGCTCTATTGTTCTGATAATGAATCTATGAATACCAAGAAACTACTATTTGAATCAAATAATAGAATAGACACTACTTACACTGAAACAATAGATGGTCCACTTACTTATTATCAAGTTCAAACAACAAACCTTAGTAAAGAAAGATCGTTATCAAACACTGTATTTAAGGCATTTTTGTTCCAAATCTTTGGCGGAGAAGGAGATGACAGGGGTTATTCTATTCAACAAACTAGAGATGGTGGATATGTTTTTGTAGGAAAAACATCCTCCTTTGGGCATGGTTTTAACGACGTTTGGTTAATTAAGACTGATATAAATGGGAATGAGGAATGGAGTCAGACATTTGGTGGTGGTTATGAAGATGAAGGTTATTCTGTTCAACAGACCGCTGATGGAGGGTATATTATTACCGGAAATGGATATACAGTGGGAAACAATAAACCAGATTTATGGTTGATTAAGACTGATAACAATGGAAATGAGGAATGGAGTCAGAAATTTGGTGGAGCAGATGTCGAACAGGGAAGATCTGTTCAACAAACCTCAGACAGAGGATATATAATAGTAGGTTTTGCACGTACTAAATCAGATAATCATTTTAATATATGGTTGGTTAAAACGGATTCAAATGGTAATAAAGAATGGGACAAAACTTTTGGTAAAAGTGGTCATGATTATGGATATTCAGTTAAACAGACAATTGATGGAGGTTATATCATTTCTGGAGAAACTGATTCTGCAGGAAGTTCTTCTAATAATGTATGGTTGATTAAAACGGATTCAAATGGTAATAAAGAATGGGACAAAACATTTAGTAGTGGTAGTGGTCAATCTGTACAACAAACCTCAGATGGTGGCTATATAATTGCTTCTGACGGTGAAGAATGGTTGATTAAGACAGATTCCTTCGGAAATGAAGAATGGAATCAATCCACTGGTCGTTATCATGGTTTTTCCGTTCAACAAACTAAGGACGATGGATATATTGTTTCAGGTTTTATCCCAATTAATTATAGTTCTGATATTTGTTTGGTTAAAACTGATACGAATGGGTATGAAGAATGGAATAAAACCTTTGGAGGGAATGCTGATGATTATGGGTATTCCGTTGATCAAACAGCTGATAAAGGATATGTTCTTATTGGTCATTCACTCAGTTTTAAATATAATAATTATAACATCTTAGTTATAAAGACTGATTCCAATGGTAATTTCAATATTGCTTATGATGATTAAGACACAATTCATATATTGAAGAATTTGAAACGAGAGTGTAATTTTTTTTTGTAAACCTTTGGGTTAAGAAAATTGATTCAGGCTCTATAAGATGCTCATAAGACGACTATAAATAATATTTGCAAACAACTGGGGATATCCAAAGGAACTTTCTATAAATATATAAAATATTAGTATTATTACACACTATCAAATACTATTATTCTTGACACCTGAAACTATTTAATCAACTTTCTCACAATTCAAAAATTAATAAACTAGAATTAAGGAAGTATTGTAAATGGGGCTTATAATGCATCGATATCAGGATCTGTATACATATCGTTTAACTATCAATATTTATGACGAACAGTAATAAATACCGCATGTCCTTCACTACAGGTGGATTATTCCTAAATGAATCCATCAAGATTGCAAAGGTATACCAGAAGAATCAGGACTGGAATAAGACCAAGGATAGGGTCTTCGAGGATAACCTGCTACAATACTCTTCAAAAAAAACAACACAAAGGGTCTATCGCGAGATCCAGATTAGGCTTCGCAAACTAAACGACACTCAGCTACAAATACTCATTACAGGTGATAGCAAAGAGCAGCAGATCATCCTCTGGATAGCTATCTGCAAAGCATACAAATTTATTGGGGAATTTGCTACAGAGATCATTAGGGAGAAATACCTTCTGATGAATTATCAGCTAACCCAAGAAGATTACATGGCCTTCTACAACTCAAAGGCTGACTGGCATGAAGAGCTTGATAAGCTTAGCTATATGACAATACAAAAGCAAAGACAAGTAGTCTTCCGTATACTTCAGGAAGCTGAGATACTATCATCTACTAACAATATCTTACCAATCATTCCTTCCATAGAGATGTTTAAGGTAATTTATAAAGACGACCCGAAGAATATTTCTTATCTACCGATATCAGATATGGACATACAGGAGTTAATAAAAAATGCTCAATAAACACATGACTCCAAGGCAAGCATCAGATAAACTACCAACAATTATAGCTAGTGAACGTTTTCTGAAGATGCAAGGTCTTGGCAAAGAAGTACCATTCTTTATCTGTCCTTATCTTCCCGAAGATGCCATCGAGATGCAAAAGGTTATAGGACAGCTCATCAAAAAATTGAATCAGCAAGGAGTCAAGGTGTTGGAGATTAACCTTTATGACCTTAGTTTAGAAATCCTCAAGAAAAGAAACCTGTATGACCGAATAATGCAGAAGGAACAATTCTTTACTAAAGATAAGTTGACGGAGCTTCTGCAGAGTGTTCTTGATACAGAAGCACATCTGATACCAGCCATCGCTGAGAAGATGCAGCAATCAGATTTTGACGTAATGTTCATAACGGGTGTGGGAGAAGTCTTCCCATATATTAGATCACACAATGTTCTGAACAACTTGCAAAGCACTGCCAAAGACAAACCAACTGTGATGTTCTTCCCTGGTGCTTATTGTCATTCTCTGGATAAAGGAGCATCACTGGATCTGTTTGGAAGGCTACATGATGATAAATACTACAGAGCATTTAATCTATGCCAATATGAGATATAGGAGCCATATAAAATGAAACTGATGAAGATATTTAAGAAGCCTGTAGATAGAGCTATAGAGGGTGTTATAAAAGCAGATGATGATACCAGAATAAAGTTGGAGGTAGAAGAATATGTCCTAACGAACGAAGTGGCTAAACAACTTGAGAACTTTCTGGCCGGATATAACAATTATGAAAATTCTAATGGTGCCTGGATATCAGGATTCTTTGGTTCTGGTAAATCACACCTTCTTAAAATTTTATCTCTTCTATTAGAGAATCAAGAGATCGAGGGTGATAAGGTTTTAGATCTTTTTCTGCCTAAATGTGGAGACAACGAGATACTGAAAGCAGACCTGAAACACGCAGTAGATATCCCTTCTAAAAGCGTTCTATTTAATATTGATCAGAAAGCCGATGTCATCAGCAAAACACAGATAGATGCTCTATTAGCAGTATTCGTGAAAGTCTTTGATGAGATGAGTGGTTACTATGGCAAACAGGGGCATATAGCACAGTTTGAGCGAGATCTGGATAATAGAGGTATTTACAGCAAATTCAAGGATGAATACAAGACAATATCAGGTATGGACTGGTTTTCTGGTAGAGAAGAAGCTCTTCTGGAAGGTGATAATATTGCTCAAGCTTATGCAAATGTAGCTGGTACAGCCGTAACTCTAACAGAAGGCATCTTAGATAAGTACAGAGATGAATACAAAGTATCTATAGAAGACTTTGCTGATAAGGTGAATGAATATATTAAGAAGCAGCCTGCTAACTTCCGACTTAACTTCTTCGTTGATGAAGTGGGTCAATACATTGCAGAAAATATTAAGCTAATGACCAACCTGCAGACAGTAGCTGAAAGCCTGGCTACTAAATGCAAAGGCAGAGCCTGGATAATCGTGACTGCCCAGGAAGACATGAATACGGTTGTTGGTGAGATGGATAAGCAGCATAGCAACGACTTCACCAAGATCCAGGCAAGGTTCAGCAACAAGCTTAAGCTTACCAGCCAGGATGTGGCCGAAGTTATCCAGAAGCGACTTCTCGCAAAGGATGATAACAGCATAGAACTCCTTTCGGATATATACCAACAGCAATCTAATAATTTTAAGACACTTTTCGACTTCGAAGATGGTACACAGACCTATAGAAACTTTAATGACCGGGATCATTTTATTTATAGCTATCCCTTCATACCTTACCAGTTTCCACTATTCCAAAAGTCTATAGAGAATCTCTCAAAGCATAGTGCTTTCGAAGGAAGACACAGCTCTGTGGGAGAACGTTCCATGCTGGGAGTATTCCAGCAGGTGGCCATCCATATCGCAGACCATGAACTTGGTCAGCTTGCTACCTTTGACCTTATGTTTGAAGGTATCCGTACTGCCTTAAGAGCTCAACTGCAAAGATCTATATTAATAGCTGAGAAGAACCTTGAGAATGCTTTTGCCATAAAAGTACTGAAGGCTCTTTTCCTGGTTAAATACATCAGAGAGTTCAAACCAACTATCAGAAATATCTGTGTGCTTATGTACGACCGGTTCGATAGTGACCTTCCTAAGCTGAAGACTAAAGTAGAAGAAGCCTTGAACCTTCTCGAGCAGCAGACTTACATACAAAGAAGTGCTAATGTATATGAGTATCTTACTGATGAAGAAAAAGACGTTGAACAGGAGATCAAGAATACTGATGTAGAATCCTCTGCAGTCTTGGAAGAGATTCAGAAAATAGTATTTGATGGAATAATATCGGAGCGAAAGATACGCGATGAACAGTACAAACAGGACTATACATATACTAAAATGCTGGATGACAAAACTTACAGCCGTTCACAGGAACTTGCTATCCACCTCATAAGTCCCTTCCACGAGCATTCCGAAAACGAAAAGGTGCTGATGATGCATTCGATGGGTAAGGATGAACTAACGGTCATAATCCCAGCAGACGATAGACTGATGCGTGATATGCAGATATATAAGCAGACCGAAAAATACATTAGGCAGAATACTACCACAACCCAGCAAGATACTAGAAGAAAAATCCTTTCCGACAAGACGCACCTAAACCAGGAAAGAATGGCTGAGATCAACACTCATCTTCGGACTCTATTGAGCAAAGCTAAGCTTCTGGTAGCAGGAGAAGAGTATGAAGTTGGTGCGGAAGATCCCCGTACTCGCATTACTACAGGTTTTTTGGAGCTGATCCGCCGTACCTATCCGAACATGAGAATGCTGAGAGGAGTGATCTATAAAGAAGATGATATCCCCGGTTGTTTATTGCCTGATGATGATATGTTTGCCAGCCTTTCGGAAGCAGAACAGGAAGAACTGAACTTTATTACAGGTAACAATCGTAATGGAGTGCGTACCACCCTAAAGGGTCTTATAGAACAATTCGAAAAGAAACCCTATGGCTGGTCCCGTAACGCTATCCTGTGCATTTTGGCAAAGCTTCTAAGTAGAGGAAAGATAGAAGCCAAAGCTGATGGTAATATACTGGAGAACTCAGACCTGCTAATGGCACTAAACAATACTACCTATCAGGGCAACACTGTATTAACCCCCCAGATAGATTTTACCCAGGCTCAGATAAGACGACTTAAGGAGTTCTACGAAGATTTCTTTGATGAACTCCCTCACTCAACAGAAGCCAAAGCCCTGGGTGTTGACACTTCCAAAGCCTTCAAGAAAATATTGGAAGACCTTAACATCCTGGCAGATGAGATTATGAATTACCCATTTAGCAAAGAATTGGATAAGCTTATTGCCTTAGTATCGGAGATAGCTAAGAAGCAATACACGTTTTATTTAACCGATCTTAGTAAGCAGGAGGATGACCTGTTGGATCTTAAAGAAAACATTCTGGAACCAATGCGGGAATTTGTTAATAGCTCACAGAAGGCTCTTTACGACTCTGCTGCCAAATTTATCAAAGATCAGGAACCGAACTTCAGCTACATTGCAGGTGATGAGGTGGAAGAGATCAAGACTATCCTTGCAGATGGAAATTCTTATAAAGGGAATAGCATACAGAAAGCTAAAAGCTTTGTAGATGCTGCTAAAGAGAAGATAAACCAAAAACTTAAAGAAGAAAGAACCAATGCCATAAATACTATCGATAACAAGAAGACCCAACTTGCTGCCATGAAGGAATTCCAGTCTTTTCCAAAAGAGAAACAAGCAGAACTTCTTCAGCCCTTTAATTCTATAATAAACGAGTTAAAGGTTCAGTTGCTGATCGCTGTGATCCGTGATAATCTTCGCAGATTTGAAGAGATAGAGTATGTCAGAATACTCACAAAATTGAATGGTTTCAATGAACCTGTCAAACAACCGGTACAACCTGGTGATAAAGATGAGAAAAAACCGGAACCTCTTAAACAGAAATATGTTTCAATTAAAGCTATCAAAGTGCCATTTGTCAAAGCCTGGCTGGAAAATGAAACAGAAGTTGATGAATACTTGAAATCTCTGAAAGAAGCTATAATGAAGGAAATTAAAAACGGAAACAGGCTCTCAGATTAATATGAAAGGAACAAATATGAACACAACAGCCTTAAAGCGATTTGCCCAGCAAGCCAGAAAACAACTTTTAGAACAGGTGGGAGCACGACTGGATCGTGTGCTTGCATTAGATAACATAGAAGCAAGAGAGCGAGCAGCAGCAGTAAGGGAACTAAGACAGCAGATAGAAGACACTTCCCGCCAGAAAGTTATAGATAGAGTTGCCTACATCTGGTTCAACCGTTTTTGTGCATTACGCTTTATGGACGTTAACCAATATACCCGCATTGGCACTGTATCTCCCGCTGCTGGTTTTACCCAGCCCGAAATGCTGCAGGAAGCCAAGCAGGGGCACATCGATGAAGACCTGGAAAGCTTTGTAAACACTAACCAGGTATTTGACCTACTTACAGGCAAAGCTCCTTCTGCAGTTCCTCAACAGGAAGCCTATCGTATGCTGCTGGTTGCAGTATGCAATTATTATCACACCATCATGCCTTTCATGTTCGAACGCATTGCCGACTACACAGAGTTGTTGATGCCTGACGACCTTCTATCTGAAAGCTCTGTATTGCAGGAAGTGCGGGAAGCAATGACAGCGGATAACTGTCAGGATGTGGAAATCATCGGCTGGCTGTACCAGTATTATATTTCTGAAAGGAAAGACGAGGTTTTTGCTGCCTTAAAAAATAACAAGAAGATCGGAGCTGAAGACATACCTGCAGCTACCCAGCTCTTTACACCTCATTGGATAGTACAATACCTTACGGAAAACTCTCTGGGTAGGCTTTGGATGATGAACCATCCAAACTCTAAGCTTATTGATAGCATGGAGTATTACATCAAACCGGAGTCTGAAGTAAAAGATTTTCTGAAGATCTCATCTCCTGAAGAGTTGCGCATTTGTGATCCGGACTGCGGCTCAGGGCATATACTGGTATATGCCTTTGACCTGCTCTACAAGATATATGAAGAAGAAGGCTACAACAGCAAAGACATTCCTTACCTGATAATAGAGAAAAACCTCTATGGCATAGAGATAGATGAAAGGGCCGGAGAACTGGCAGCCTTTGCCCTGGTGATGAAAGCCCGTGACAAGTACCGTCGTTTTTTCCGTGATACGGTACAACCCAATATCTGCGTGCTGGAAAACATTAAATTTGATGAGGATGAGCTGAACGAATATATCTCGGAAGTTGGCGTTGACCTCTTTAGCAAAGGCTTAAAAAGAACCTTGCTGCAGTTTGAAGACTGTGATACCTACGGTTCTCTCATCCAACCGGAAGTAGCTGATGTGAACTTCCTTTTGCAGCGCTTATACACCACTAATCTTGATGAAGACGTCTTCCTGGCAGCAACCCATGTAAATGTAATTAAAGCTTTGCAGCAGGCCGAATACCTGAGTCCACGATACCATGTAGTTGTAGCGAACCCGCCTTATATGGGTGGCAAAGGAATGACCCAGAAACTGAAGAAATACCTACAGGATAATTATACTGAGGTGAAATCTGATCTTTTCTCTGCCTTTGTTGTACGGAATTTAGATATGACTTTGGAAGGTGGACAACTAGGTTTTATGACACCTTTTGTATGGATGTTTATCTCTTCATACGAGAAAATGCGACAAATATTGATAAACAAGAAAACAATTACCTCTCTTGTGCAATTGGAGTATTCCGGTTTTGAAGGAGCTACAGTGCCAATCTGCACCTTTACTTTGGAAAATGCCAGCAAACCTGAATACAAAGGTGGATATGTAAAGCTATCTGATTTTCGTGGTTCGAATAACCAGGCACCTAAAACTCTGGAAGCTATTAACAATCCAGACTGTGGTTGGTTCTTCCGTGCTTCATCTGCAGATTTTAAGAAGATCCCAGGTAGCCCCATTGCGTATTGGATTAGTGAGAATACCAGATCAGCGTTTTCACGAAATAAGTATCTTGGTACTTATGCCTTCTCAGACGGAAAGAATATCACCGGAGATAATAATCAATATCAACGTTATTTTTGGGAGGTTTCGTGTCATTCCGTAGGTAATGATTATAGATGGGTTTTTATTTCAAAAGGTGGTGGTTTCAAGAAATGGGTGGAGAGCAGAGATGTAACAATAGATTGGTCAGATCATGCGAGGAAACATTATAGAAAGAGCTCAATTGGGAGGATTATCTCTGAATATATTTGGTTTAGGAAAGGAATTACATGGGGATTGATAACTTCATCTCTACCCAGTTTTAGATTGTTAAATACCGATTTTACTTTTAGCGATGTTGGTTTGTTCTTTTACAATGACGATCATATACCTTCCATCCTAGCATTTTTAAACTCAAAAGTAGCCTATTATTTTTTATCCATTCTTAATCCAACACTTAATTACCCAATGGAAGTAGTGCTAAAACTACCGGTTTCTAATATCGTAGGTTCGCTAAAGGCATCTGATTTATATTGGAAAATCCAAAAAATTCACCAAAGTAAGGTTGCAAGAGTTGAAAATACTTGGAACTTCACACGCATTCCATTATTATATGCCGACTATCATCAATCAATCTTAAGAGTCACTTATCAGAAACTCCGCAATCATTGGGGTGATATGACTCTTGAGATACAAATGCTGGAAGAGGAGAATAACCGTATCTTTATAAAGGCCTTTGGACTGGATGAAGAATTTACACCGGAAGTTCCGCTTAAGGAGATTACATTAACATGCAATCCTTATTATCGATATGGTAAGGAAGCGGATCAAATAGAGCCCAATACGTTCCCAATAAATGATGATCTTGAATCTAGGCTTCTTGCAGATACAATGAAGGAACTTATCAGCTATGCTGTGGGTTGTATGTTTGGTAGGTATTCATTAGATAAGATAGGGCTTATATTAGCCAACCAGGAAGAAACAATAAGAGACTATCTGGCACAAATCTCAGAGCCATCCTACACACCGGATGAGGATAATGTGATACCAATTCTGGAAGGTAACTGGTTCACAGATGATATCGTGGAAAGGTTCCTGGTATTCCTGCGTGTTTCTTTTGGTGAAGAACATTACGAAGAGAACCTGCAGTTCATAGAGGATGCTATCGGCAAGGATATTCGCAAATACTTCCTGAGAGACTTCTATGATGATCATATCAAACGCTACAAGAAGCGTCCAATCTATTGGATGTTCTCTTCTCCCAAAGGAAGCTTCAATGCGCTCATCTACATGCACCGCTATCGTCCCGATACCATCAGCATCATCCTGAATGATTACCTGAGGGAGTTCCGCACCAAGCTGATAGCCCGAAAGGAACACCTGGATCAGGTAAGTATAAGCATGTCTGCATCACAAAAAGAAAAAACATCCGCCCTTAAAGAGCTTGATAGCCTCAAGAAAATTATCACAGAGCTCAATGATTATGAAAAAGAGGTGTTATATCCCTTAGCCACAGAACAGATTGAGATCGACCTGGATGATGGTGTGAAGGTGAACTATAATAAATTTGACAAAGCCTTGAAGAAGGTTACAGGACTGAGTGGGAAGTAGGGGGAAGAAATGCTTACTTACGATTTTGCTATTTCCTATGCTGGTGAAGATAAAACAATAGCTGAAAAGATTATATCCCATATCCATTCAAGATATGCAGATTATATGGTTTTCTTTGCACCTAATGAACAACATCAATTAGTTGGAAGAGATGGTGAGTCTTTCTTCGAAGAAATGTTCTCTACATGTAAGCAAGTAATAGTATTAATATCAGAGAGCTATAAAAAGAAAAATTGGCCTAGATATGAATGGGACGTGATTCTTAAGCGACACAAAGAAAATCGGTTTATCCCTGTTAGATTAGATGAGGCTCAGATATGTGGTCTCCCATCGAGTATTATATGTTTATCATACAACAATAATAGTTTAGATATTGCTGAAATCTGCATAAAGAAGTTACTGCATTTTGAGAAGAAAAAGGATATAAGGCGTAAATCTGAATTCGAAAGAACACGTGAAAGCATAACAAACTCTAAAGGAGCTACGGAGAAATCTTACCAGTTAGCTGTTAATAAAAAACAAAGAAAAACTTTAGCTGATATTAAGTCTCCATATTCTACTTTTACACCATGTTATAAAGTGATTGAGAAAGAATGGCTTAACAAAAAAGTTGTTAAACGATTATTTGTTAATATAATGTTACCTAAGAATTTAAGCAAAGAAGAGGTTAAATACAATATTGATTTTTGTATAGCGACAGAATTTAATAAAGAGAAACCGGATGCTTTAGGCATATTGGCTTACTGCAAAGATAAAAATTATGATAAAAAGAATCCTGTACCTAATGTTGCAAGGGCCGATTTTGCTCCATATGGTGACTGGGGGAAGGCAGACGAAGGTGTGGCTTATGATCTACCTGTGGAATCCTTTGAAACCAAGATTGTGTTTTATGAAGAATACTGGGATTCCAATCTTCCTAAGAGGACACTTGAAACAATAGCAGGGGATATTTTTGCGGAAATGATTAAGGATAGGAAATATTAAATGAATCAACAGGTAATAAACACTCTGAAACGACTCTTCGACAAACACCGCATCATCTTTTGGTTTGATGGCAAGCAAGAGCTAAGAGCAGACTTCGAAGCTTTAGATTTACCAGGCATAGAGAAGATAGAAATTCACAACAATGAGTTTGCCATAAAACACCGAGTACTACGAGAAGAGCCCAAACAGAAATTCCTGCTCTATCATGAAGGAACTCAACCTGAGGACATAAAGAACTGGCTACTGGATGTATTTTTGGCTAACGGAGAGTTCCGCACAGATCAAGATGCCATCTGGCTAAATGAGCTTGATCTGGATCATATATTCATTGATATCGTGCGGGATCACAAAGAGTTCTTCCAATCCGAAAAAAGAAAGCAAGACCTCAAGAAGCTGCTGAAGAAAGACGATACTCATAGTAGGATAAGGCAGAAGATGCTGGCTGTGTGTGCTGGTTCGGAATCTATGTTCGAAGAGATACTGGAGACACTTTTAAGTGAACAGGCTGCTGGTAAGGATGCACGTATAAAGCTGATTAAACGATGTTCTCTGGATAACTTCCTGTGGGAGCAACTGCAACGCTTCTATGCTTATAAATCAGATAAACCGGGTATCCATGACTTTGCCATAGAGCTCTTCAAATCCTGCCATGCTATGGGCTTTGATCAGGAGCATCAACTCACCAGTGAAGCATTGGTTTTCTTGAAGCGTTGGAAAGACAGCCGTCGACACAGCAATACCTTTGAACAGATATCCAAGAAGTGTGAAGAGATCTTGAACATTGAGCAAGACCTGAATAAGAGAGACTATCGAGATCTGATCGATATGGACTACTTCCAGCTTATCGATAAGAAGATCCTCAGCGATCTTGTAAAGCATGTGATGAACAACACCATCTCCCGCGGTAGCTGTATGTCTTTAGTACGGCAAAGAAGGCAAAGTTACTGGTATGAGGAATTCCAGCCTTTATACGAAGCTATCGACTACGCTGTACAATTTGTGTATGCTCTGGAAGAGGTAAAGCTGGATGTTACTTCTTTGACGGAAGGTGCTGAGACTTATACTAAAACATGGTATAAGATAGATCAGCTATACCGGAAATTCACTTACTATGCTGGGTCATCAGGTCAGAGTTCTTTGCTTGGCCCGTTAAATGAGCATATAGAGAATCTTTATTCCAATAATTATCTTCTTAAGCTTAATGATAACTGGCAGCAGAAGGTTGATGATAGTAACACTTGGCAATGTGGAATGAAAAGCCAGACGCAATTCTTCTCTCATTGGATTAAACCATTCCTGAAAAACAATAAAAAGGTCTTTGTGATTATCTCCGATGCCTTCCGTTATGAAATAGCAGATGAGTTCCTGAAACTTATCCAGCAGGAAGATCGTTATATGGCCCAGCTGGAACCAATGTTTGGTGTGCTACCGAGCTACACGCAATTGGGCATGGCTGCCTTGTTGCCGCATAGCGAGCTGGAAATCGCTGATGATGGCTCGGGTAAAGTGTTAGTTGATGGTCAGAGTTCACAGGGTACAGATAACAGGGCAAAGATACTTAAAAATGCTGTGAAAGGTGTTGCAACAGCTATACAGTCAGAAGATTTCATGAAAATGAACTGGGATGAGTATAGATCATTCGCACGTAGTTTTGAAGTAGTATATCTATATCATAACCATATTGATGCTACAGGAGATAAAAGAGATACTGAGAAGAACGTCTTTAAGGCTGTAGAAGATACTATGCAAGAATTAGTAAAACTAGTAAAAAAACTAACAAATGCCAATGCTAACAATATAATCATAACAGCAGATCATGGTTTTATCTACCAGAACCGTCCTATCGATGAAAGCGATTTCTCTGCTGCAGAGATAGATAAAGACAACATAATGTATCGGGACAGAAGATTCCTGATAGGTAAAGAATTGAAAGAACATAAAAGCCTTAAGAAATATAATACTTCAGAGTTAGGAATAGCAGGAGAATTACAGATACAAATATCCAAGTCTATCAACAGGCTTCGACTGCAAGGCTCCGGCAGCAGGTTTGTACATGGAGGAGCATCGCTGCAGGAAGTTATCATACCTGTTCTTAGCATCAATAAAAAGCGAAAGAGTGATATAACCAATGTTGATGTGGATATAATGCGTGGTACGACAAATATTATTTCATCCGGTCAGTTGTCCGTAGCCTTCTATCAGGTAGATCCTGTAACCGATAAGGTGCAACCAAGAGTATTACGAACTGGTATTTATAATAAGGAAGGACGACTTATCTCAGACAGCCATATTCTTAAGTTTGACTATATCTCAGATAATGCCAGAGAACGTGAGATAAAGGTAAGGTTTGTACTATCACGGCTAGCAGATGAAGCTAATGGAAAGGAAGTGTCATTGCGTCTGGAAGAGCAGATAGCGGATACGTCTCATTACAAAGAATATAAGTCTATCCAATATACTATCCGTCGTTCCTTTACGACTGATTTCGACTTTTAGCAAGGAGTAAGAATGACAGAACTTGATAAGAAAATCAATGAACACTTTCCGGGATTGGTAGTTAGAAAAGACCTGGTAAAAATAGTAAAAGGTAATGCCATAGTACCCACTTATGTCTTGGAATACTTGTTAGGTCAATACTGTGCTACATCAGATGAAAAGAGTATAGAATCCGGTATAACTACGGTAAAAGATATTTTACGCAAACACTATGTTCATCGCAATGAAGCTGGCCTGATTCGCTCCACTATTAAGGAGAAGGGACGTCATAAGGTTATCGATAAGGTTAGCGTATCCTTAAATGATAGATCAGATTGCTATGAGGCTGCTTTTGGTAACCTTGGACTCAAGAAAGTGCTGGTAGAAACTGATACTGTAAAGAAACATCCCAAGCTACTTGTTAGCGGTGTATGGTGTATTGTGGATATGGAGTACTGCTTTAGCGAAGATAAGAATGTGACTCCATGGCTCATGAGTTCTCTTAAACCAATACAGCTCTCCCATTTTGATCTAGAAGAGTACCTGACTAAGAGAAAGAAGTTCTCCATAGATGAATGGATAGATCTATTAATACAGAGTATCGGATTCAATCCAGAGATGTTTAATAAGCGGAGTAAACTGCTGCAACTTTCACGATTGATACCTTATTGTGAACGTAATTATAACCTGATTGAATTAGGTCCTAAGGGTACCGGTAAATCTCATATTTATTCCGAATTCAGCCCTCATGGCATACTAATATCCGGTGGAGAGGTTACGGTTCCAAAACTCTTTGTTAACAATGCTACAGGCAAGATAGGGCTAGTGGGCTATTGGGATACTGTAGCCTTTGATGAGTTTGCTGGAAAGAAGAAAAAGGTCGATAATGCTCTTGTAGATATAATGAAAAACTTCATGGCAAATAAAACCTTCTCCAGGGGTGTAGAAACGCTTGGAGCAGAAGCTTCGATGGTATTTGTAGGCAATACAAAGCATACTTTGGCATATATGCTTAAGCATACTGACCTATTCGATGAGCTACCAGAAAAGTATTACGATTCTGCTTTCCTGGACAGGTTGCACATGTATCTACCTGGTTGGGAAATTGATATAATTCGAGGTGAGATGTTCTCTGATGGTTACGGCTTTGTAGTGGATTACCTGGCAGAGATCTTGAAGACCATGCGATCACACGATTTTTCCCACCTTTATCAAAAACACTTCGAGCTCTTCAGTGATATATCAACTAGAGATAGGGACGGTATACACAAAACATTCTCCGGTTTAATGAAGATATTATACCCAAGCGGTGAAGCAACATCTGAAGAAATAGAAGAGTTGTTATGTTTTGCTATTGAGTGCAGAAAGAGGATAAAAGACCAGTTGATGAAGATCGATTCTACTTATGCTAAGGTTAATTTTGGGTACACAAAAGGTGACAAAAAAGTAATTGTAAAGAGTCTTGAGGAAGCAGAATATCCGCAGTACTTCTCTTCAATGCAAGCTTCAAATGATGGTGAAGAGACATTGCACACTTCAGGAGAAGAAACTAATAGGGAAAAACGTGATCAAGCATTTAACGAAGAACCTCAAGAGAAGCATCTGGTTTTTCAGGAGAATCAAAAAGGTGTATCTTTCGAAAGGCTGTTTGGTCCCTACCTTAAAGGAGCCTCCAAGATAACTATAACAGACCCTTATATCAGAAAGTTCCACCAGGCAAAGAACCTGATGGAGTTGTTAGAGGTTATTGTTGAGCTAAAGAAGCCTGATGAAGAAATTGATGTTGAACTTATAACCACTAATGATGAGTTTGATGCCTATAAGCAAGAAGAATATTTGAGCAAATTAGAAGAGAGTATGCCTACTGCTGGCATAAATTTCACTTGGAAGTATGATGATACACACAGTATTCATGCCAGGCATATAGTTACTGATCACGGTTGGAAGATTAGTTTGGATAGAGGACTGGATATCTTTCAGAGATATGATTATGGTGATGCTTTCTCATTAGCTAATAAGCTGCAACAGAATAGATCCTGCATGGCCTTTGAGGTGACGTATATAAGGGTGGGAGATGGTGAATTATTATGAGCAATATATCTAGAAGGATTAATATTCTAAGGCAAGCTTTAACCTCAGATAAAAATAAAGTGGCTTTTTTACTAGGAGCTGGTTGTCCTTTATCAATACGTGAAAAAGATGAACCTCTAATTCCTGACATTGCAGGATTAACACAAAAAGTTTGCGAGCAATTAGACGATGAAAAAATTAAGAAAATAAGAAACGGAATTGATTTGTCTAATGGTAAAGATGCAACTATAGAAGATATTTTAAGCCGTATTAGACTACTAATTGATGCTATAGGAGAAAGCAATTTCGAGGGTCTCTATAAAAAAGACTTAACTGAAATGGAAAAGGAAATCTGCGAACAAATCACTAGTGTAGTTGATAAAGAATTACCTAATAGAATTACATCATATCATAATTTAGTGTCGTGGATTTCTGGTATTCCACGGGAACATCCGATTGAAATATTTACACCAAATTATGACTGTTTAATAGAGTCAGCTTTAGAATCAAAAAACGTACCCTTTTTTGACGGATTTGTAGGCTCAAGGAATGCTTTCTTTGATTTACATTCTATTGAAAATGAAGAGTTTCCTTCTCGTTGGGTTCGACTCTTTAAACTTCATGGTTCAGTTAACTGGTGGATTGACGATTCTGGTAAAGTATTTAGAGGGATTTCAAGGAAAGATAATAATAACAAACAAATGATTTATCCCTCCCATCTTAAATATACACAGAGTCGTAGGATGCCATATCTTGCTATGCAAGATAGATTATCAAGTTTTCTCTCAATTGGACAATCTGTTCTTGTTACAAACGGTTACTCTTTTATTGATCAGCATCTTAATGAAATTATTATGCAAAGATTATCTTCTAATCCAAGAGCTGTTTGTTTTGGCTTATTATATGATAACATTGAAAAATATCCGGAAGCATTGGAATGTGCACGCAGAACTACAAATTTACATCTAATATCAAGAGATATAGCTTTTTTTGCTGGAGAACAGAACGACTGGGAGGAAGAGACAGATAAAAAATACAGCTATTTTATAGAGCAAGAGGACGGTAAAACAAAGTGTAAAATAGGAGATTTTACTATCTTTAGTCAGTTTTTACTAAAACAAACTGGAGATTATAAAATGGAGGGACAAGGTGAGAATTGACCCTTCATTTATAGGCACTGTTCAAGATGTTATGGGAACTACAGTAACGGTAGCATTGTCTAACGAAGTAGTTACTGGAGTTAGTTTTATCGAAGGTGAGTGTTATCGTATTGGTCAAGTAGGAAGTTTTGTACGAATCCCAATAGGTTTTTCAGATTTATATGGTTTAGTTTCACAGGTCGGCGCAGGAGCGGCTCCCGTAAATGAATTGGAAAGTTCACCATATGGGAATAGGTGGCTTCAGATCCAACTAATAGGGGAACGGATGCGAGATGAGCAGTTTCAAAGAGGAATATCACAGCATCCTACAATAGAAGATGAGGTTCATATTGTTACAGAAAAAGATTTACATGCTATCTATGGACCTTCAGATCCAATAGATTTTGTATCTATAGGCCATCTTGCAAGTGCAGAGAGTATTCCTGCTTATGTGGATATTAATAAGCTCGTAACCCGTCATTCCGCAATTGTTGGTTCCACGGGATGTGGAAAGTCAACAACTGTAGCAGGCTTATTGAACTCAATATCAGATAAATCACATTTTCCTTCAGCAAGAATTCTTGTGCTTGACATTCATGGTGAGTACTCTAAGGCTCTTAAAGGTAATGCAAATGTATTTAAAATTAGTGCTGACTCTACGAAAGAAGAAAAGGAATTACAAATACCTTTCTGGGCGTTAAATTTTGAAGAAATGACAAAGTTTGCATTTGGAAACTTGGATAATTCTAAATATGCAATAATATCTGATTGGGTAATGAAACTCAAGCTAGAATCGCTAAGCAATCAGCCAATTAGAGGCATTAAGTATAATACCGTCACTGTAGACACACCGATTCCTTTTTGTCTTCATAAACTCTGGTACGAGTTATACAAGAAAGATTTTATGACTGTTATTCCTAAGCCTGGTGGAGCTTCGGACGAAGTAGATCCAGCTTATGCTAAGGATAACCATGATGATAATTTAGTTGGTGATGCTATGTCTATCACTCCACCTACTTACAGAACAATAAAAACAACCGGTCCTGCAGCAGAGAGAGTTCAATGGGGAAAGGAACCTATTGGTATCAGACAACAACTTGCAACTTTAGGCAGTAAATTAAGGGATCCCCGCTATAATTTTATATGCAATCCCGGTGATTGGAAACCAGATATTAATGGGAAGATAAATAGTGATTTAGATTCATTAATTAAGAATTGGATAGGTAATACAAAACCAATTACGATTCTGGATCTTTCAGGGATACCTTCAATGATTTTGAATGATATTATAGGTGCGGTACTTAGGATTATTTACGATGCAGTATATTGGGGAAGAAATCTTCCTGAGGGAGCAAGAGAGCGTCCCCTTTTGCTTATTTTAGAAGAGGCTCATACATATTTGGGCAAGGATAATTCTGGTTCTGCTGCATTAGCTGTTAAGCGAATTGCAAAAGAAGGACGTAAGTATGGTGTCGGAATGATGGTTGTTAGCCAAAGACCTTCGGAAATTGATACAACAATTTTGTCACAATGTGGAACTACACTAGCAATGCGTCTAGCTAACAACGTGGACAGAGGACATGTTAGTGGAGCAGCATCAGATAATCTTAAAGGTCTTTTTGAAATGCTGCCTATCTTAAGGACTGGAGAAGCAATTATTGTAGGAGAGGCAGTAAGTCTTCCAATACGAACAATAATTGATCCTCCACCTTTTGATCGTAAACCTGACAGTTCTGATCCTAAAGTAGCATCGCACGGTTCCGAGGAAGAAGGTTTTGAAGGACCTGGAGGATGGAATCAAAAAAAAGAAGAAGAAGATTATAAACCTATGATTAACCAGTGGCGGATGCAGTCTGCAAAATATGATCATGAATTTTATAAAAGAAAAGAAGACCAAGGAGAAAACAATGAGTGAATGGATTTTGGCTCCAGAATCATCCAATATAATTAGATACAGTTATGAAGAAACAAATCAAATACTTACTGTAGAGTTCAATAGTGGTAGTCGGTATGACTATTATGATGTTCCTACTCACATTTTTGAAGGTATGAAAACAGCCGATTCAAAGGGGAAATATCTAAATTCTAATGTAAAAGGACATTATAGATACGCAAGGCAATAAAAAATGGATTTCCATCCCAAATTCAACAATAAGTTAATATAAAGTCTCATAACCTCTCAGCCATATGAAATGTAACTATGATTTCATCAGTAGGATTGGTAAATAAAGTTCTGATAGTGTCCACTTGGCCTGCCTAAGTGAATAAGTAGAAATTCAACGATACTGTAATAAATATAATTAGAAAGATTGACGATTTGAATAGTAGATTGACGGTTGGATTGATATAGGAGATTGATATGACAAAAGAAGATCTGATCAAACGTTTGCAAGACATCGAGTGGGATGACTTCGAAGTAAAGAAAGCTGAGAAAGTTATTCCTAAGAACAGCTGGGAGACAGTAAGTTCATTTGCCAATACTGGTGGCGGCTGGTTGGTATTTGGAGTATTTCAGCAGAAAGAAGAATTCGAGGTTTTTGGTGTTACGGATCCAGAAAAGATCGAACAAAACTTTATCACTACCCTAAGATCAAACCAAAAGTTCAATGTAAGGATCGATCCAATCTGTAAGAAGTTTGAGATAGATTGCAAAACAGTATTGGCTTTCTACATCCGTGTATCAGCTCAAAAGCCTGTTTACTACAACAATGTTAAGAACACCTTTATCAGAACAGCCAGTGGAGACCAACGAGCAACACAAGCAGAAATTGATGCTATGTACCGAGATCAAGCATTCGGCACAAAAGATCGAGAACTCACTATTTATGCTCCTGATGCTCTCGATCAGAGATCAATCGAACGGTATAGGAATTATCTTGCTACAACTAATCCCTCTCATCCTTATAACTTAATATCTGATGATGAACTGCTACAGAAACTACAGGTTATAAAAGAAGGTAAAGTAACAGTTGCCGGACTGTTTTTCTTTGGGCAAGCAGAGAAAATCGAAGAGATGATTGCAGACTTCAGGATAGATTACTTAGAGATACCAGGTACATCTTTGGATGATG
>JAVCCH010000119.1 GCA_030765535.1 Candidatus Tenebribacter davisii | reverse complement strand
TATCCCTGGCAGGTTGCTCTCCAGCAGTGCCTACTTCCGTTTCTCTGAACTGGGTCAGTTTTGTTTATTATTTTTCTATGTCAATAGATTCTGTGTTTAGCAATACAATTTGATATGTGGCTCTCTATTGAAGAGGAGGGGGATATCTGCTTATAAAGTGGGTTAGATTTACTTAAATTCTCATATAATCAATATGTTTCTGTATTTCTAATGCTTCTTTGGTTGCCTGATCAATCTGTACACTTGACAGTTCCTTTTTTGCCAAGTTCCTGTTATGAGAAGCATTCTCTAACAATTTACCTGTTGCATTGCTACAAGCCAATAGATACCATTTGAATGCATCTTGATAACTTTGAATAACCACATCTCCGAAATCATAAAAGCACCCTAAATTATACTGTGCTACTGCACTTCCTTGTTCGGTTGCTAACATATACCATTTAACCGCTTCATTAAGGTCTTGTATAACTCCATCTCCAAAATGATAGCAATCACCTAAATTATATTGTGCTGCTGCACATCCCTGCTTAGCAGCCAGTCTGTACCACCTTGCTGCTTCCTTATAGTCTTGTATTACACCTTGCCCATCAGCATAACTAACACCTAAATTACATTGTGCTGCTGAATATCCTTGCTCAGCTGCTAACTTAAACCAATTCACTGCTTCCCTATAATTTTGAACAACTCCTCGTCCATTATCATAGTAGACACCTAAACTATATTGTGCTTGTGCATATCCTTGCTCTGCCGCCAATCTATACCATCAAATGCGGTTTTTCCTAATATAATGGCAAATCAACTTTCTCCAAACCAGTTACAAAGATACTATTTTCTTGCAGTGATTGTGTTACACCATCCAAACCCTTTCCCTTGCGATAATACATATACTCAGCATCATTGAACGCTCCAGATAAATCATAGAATGGCGGATTAAATCCTATATCAAAAATGTAAATTTCTGAATTATCTTTAAATAGCAGCGTTTCAATACAAATTAATGGGTAATTATATTTTGTTTTACTAGAGAAACCAACTGACCTGAACACAGTTGCTCTTTCATAAAAAATCATTTTGGGGTCTTAACTTTCTGAATTCCATAAATCTGGAAGAGGAATATAAAGAGGCTTTATTATCTGATTTTCATCACCCATAGACATTCCACCAATCATTATATTTACATTGCTGCTAAATGCCTTAAAAACAAGCGTAAAATCTTCGAAATCAACTGTTTGAAAAGTAAGATGAGAAAGTTTTTCATAAGCTTCCTCCATTGAATATCCATTTAATCCCAGTGAAGCCCATACTAAGAAGAAAACTTTTAATGATGTTCTAGCAATATAGGAATATTCAATTTCTTCAACACATTTGTTCTCACCTAATTTAGCTTTTTCAATAATTGGTTTTAACCTCGCTGAATTACTGTCCCCAATTTTAATACCTTCTTCCATATATTTATCCATTGAATTAGAAATAGTTAATTGAGCTCTTCTGAATTTTTGAGAAATATATTGTCTCCCCTCATCAATCGAATTTGCTCTTTCCCCTTGGTTAAAGCAAGCTAATATATCTGGCCAAATCATTTTCAAGGGAATCAGATCATAGAACATATTTTTTGCAACTTTATAAGGATATTCATTGGGTGAATATCTCTGCCGCCATGTCCTTAGGTTATTCATATTATACTCAACAATGTCAGAAAAAAGATTCATCATAACAGACCTCCATATCATCATTAAATTTATTAAGTTCTATTTTATCGATGATGACAAAACCATAATCAAAAATAAAATAATAACTTTTTTGTAAGTTATTAACAAGATTTACTGTATCACTCTTCCATTATCTCGATATTTTAATTTTACATATATATGTCAAATAATAAATCTCTTTTGCTTAACTAATTTCTTGAGACTGTTCAATATCATGCCACCCCCTGCAACAACTTACGCTTCATAATATCAATAATATTGCACACTTTCAGGTTTTCTTGACAAATTCGTGGCAAATCAATGTTTCCAAAAAGCATTTTTCAAAATGTATTTGGTTGTTGATTGCTTCTTTCAATATTAGGGATGATATCAATTGCTTTACAAACTACTCAGATTTCAACCCATATCTTTTTTGATATTGCTTTCTCGATTTTACGATACCCCCCTTCTCCGCATCTCATCTCCCCTTCGCCCCCTCATTTCTTCGTTTTTCCTAACTCCTCATTTTCCCCAAAAACAATTTAATATCCCTTGATTCTAGGTACAATCCAGATAGAACTTTTCTATCATTCCTGTCAAATAAATTCTCAGTTTCTCTAGTAACTACGAGCTCCAGCTCGTAGATTAGTTTTCGAGGAGCTGGAGCTCCCCGCTTCCAGACTCACAACAATAAACAGCAATCAGCCCTAAACTGTCAAGAATGTTACCAAATGTTACTAAAATGTTACCTCATAACTATTAGCCATTATGGCAGTTACAGCAAAAAGTAACATTTTTGCCCCTTTTTGAGATATACATACCCCTATATATAACTTTTTTGTCCGCCTAAGGTGGATTCACTTCAATTCCCCTCATTCAACACTTGTCCGCCTTTGGCGGATTCAAAATTAGATTCACCCATCGCCCTTTCTCACCTTCGTTTATCCCAGCTCTGGATTACATTATCTTACATTAAATCGCACCTTCTCACTTTC
>JAVCCH010000069.1 GCA_030765535.1 Candidatus Tenebribacter davisii | reverse complement strand
TAAATTCAGGCATTACAGCTACAAATGCGAAAAATACTGCGCCCGGTAGTGTAATTCTTGTAAGTACATTATTAATGTAATCCGATGTTTTCTTCCCTGGTTTACGACCCGGGATAAATCCACCGTACTTTTTCATATTCTCTGCCATTTCAATCGGATTAAGTACCATTGCTGTGTAGAAATATGCAAAGAAAATGATGAACCCTACATAAAGAACTGTATATAAAAATGCTCCAGGCGATAAATACCCTACGAGTGAATTCATGAAATCACTATCTTTAAAGAAAGTAGCGATCGTACGAGGAAACATTAATATGGAAGAAGCAAAAATGATCGGGATCACACCGGCAGTGTTCACTTTTAAAGGAATGTGTGTACTCTGTCCGCCATAAACCTTTCTTCCTACAATTCTTTTTGCATATTGAACCGGTATTTTACGAACACCTTCTGTTACCAAAACAACAGAAGCTGTTACTGCGACCATAACTAATAATACGGCTACAGCCATGAAAATACTCATTGCTCCAACTTTTACCATCTGGAACATTTGTGTAAATCCTTGAGGATAACGAGCGATAATACCGGCAAAGATGATCAATGATATACCATTACCAATACCATGCTCTGTAATTTGTTCTCCAAGCCACATGATAAACATAACACCAGTTACCATTGTAACTACACTTGTAAATATAAATAAGAACCCAGGATTTGGAACTGCACCTTCTACACCTGATTGCAGGAACATACTGATACCCAAAGCATTAAAAGCTGCAATGAATACAGTTCCGTATCTGGTATATTGTGCTATTTTCTTTTGTCCCTCGGCTCCCTCTTTTTTCAATCTTTCAAAAAATGGAATAACTCCACCCAAAAGTTGAATAACAATTGAAGTTGTAATATAGGGCATGATACCTAGTGCAAATACAGATGCACGTCCCAAGTTACCACCAACAAAGAGGTCGAACATTCCAAAAAGGTTACCGCCAGCTTTATTGGCACCTCCAATGAACTGTGATAATACCTCTGAATTAATGCCGGGAATTGGGATAAAACTTCCCAATCTGTAGATCACTAAGATCAATCCAGTGAAGAGAATTTTCTTTTTAAGATCTGGTATTTTAAAAATATTACTTATGCTCTTCCACACTTTAGATAACCTCCGCAGTTCCGCCTTGCTTTTCGATCAATTCCTTTGCAACTTTAGAAAAAGCATTAGCTTTTATTACGATCTTTCTGTCAAATATTTCGGATCCCCTTGCAAGAACTTTTACAGGAGCAATCTCATTTGCATTTGGCTTACGGATCAGGTTTAATTCTTCAAGTTTTTTGATATCATATTTTGTACCTTCTAATTCTTGAAGATCAACGAGATTTACAACTCTAATCTGTTTTTTAAATATATTGGTAAAACCTCTTTTAGGTATACGACGCTGAAGCGGCATTTGACCACCTTCAAACCAAGCTGGTATATTTCCACCTGAACGTGATTTTTGTCCTTTATGACCTTTACCGGCAGTTTTGCCAAAACCGGTACCATGACCTTTACCTAATCTTTTTTTACCCGTTTTTATGTTAGGACGTTCGAGATTATGAAGTTTCATTATTTCTCCTCTTACTACTTCTTAGCTTCTGCTTTTTTGGGAGAAGCAGCTTTTTTTACTGTTGTCTTCTTTGATGCTGCTTTCTTTGCTGTCGCCTTAGCAGGAGTAGCTTTCTTCACTACTGTCTTCTTCTCAGTTGTTTTCTTTGCTGCCGTCTTAGTAGGAGCAACTTTTTTTACTGTTGTCTTCTTTGGTGCTGCTTTTTTTGTAATAGTAGTTTCTTTTTTTACTGCTGTCTTTTTCGGAGTTGTTTTAGTTTCTGTTTTCTTCACAGCTTTTTTCACAACCGGCTTCTTGGCACCTTTTTCTGCTTGAATCTCTTCAACTTTAATCAGGTGAGCTACCTTGAAGATCATACCGCGAATAACAGGATTATCATCATGAATTCTAGATTTTCTGATCTTACCAAGTCCTAAAGCTATTATTGTTCTTTTCTGGTCTTTCTTTCTACCTATTGTACTGTGGATCTGAGTAATTTTAAGTTTCATTTTACTGCCTCCTCAGATTTTTTCTTTCCACCAATTTCTTCAATGGTTTTACCACGTAATCTTGCAACTTGAGAAATAGTTCTCAATTTTTGCAAGCCATTAACAGTAGCTTTTACAACATTTGCAGAAGTATTAGAACCTAAAGATTTTGTGAGTATATCCTGGATCCCTGCAGCTTCTAAAATTGCTCGTGCAGGTCCGCCAGCAATAATTCCTGTACCAGGAGATGCTGGTTTAAGCATAATTCTGCTAGCTCCAAAACGACCAATTATCTCATGAGGGATAGTTCCCTTTACGATTGGAATCGTAAACATAGTTTTTCCGGCTCTTCCTTTCGCTTTTTTAATAGCATTAACGATCTCGTTTGCTTTCCCGGTTCCTACTCCAATCTTACCTTCTTTATCTCCCACAACAACTGTTGCGTTAAAACTAAAGTTTCTACCACCCTTCACAACCTTTGCAACACGATTAGTATCTACGATCTTCTCAACTGCAAATTCGGGTTCATTTGTATGAGGATTTCCTTTTCTTTTATCCAAAATTCCTCCTAAAATTCTAAACCAGCTTTACGAGCGCCGTCAGCAAGAGCTTTCACTCTACCATGGAATAAATATCCGGCTCTATCGAAACGTACTTTTTTGATCCCTTTTTTAAGAGCGATCTCACCAAGTTTTTGTCCGATCTCAAAGCTTTGTTCTGTTTTCTTTTTTGATCTATCAATTTTCAGATCTTTCGTAATTGTAGAATATGATACTAAGGTTGTACCAGTTGTATCATCAATGATCTGAGCACTTATATTCTTCAGACTTCTAAAAACTGCTAAACGCGGTCTTTCAGGAGTGCCAAAGACTTTACTTCTAATAGCAAGTTTTCTTTTTGCACGAGCTTTATATCTTTTATAGGAAATTAATTTATTATTCATTCTGATCTCCCCTATGCTGTTGCAGCAGTTTTACCAGGTTTAATGCGGACATATTCACCTTTGTAACGTATACCCTTTCCAGTAGCATAGTTTAATGGTGGTCTGCATTTTCTGATCTCTGCAGCAAATTTGCCAATATCTTCTTTATGGTTTCCACTAACTTTAATATTAGCTTGAACCCCAAGAGGACCTTGCTCTCTTCTAGGAACTAATTCAGCTTCCACTTTCAGATTTTCCGGGATCTGCATAAGAATTTCGTGGGAGAAGCCAACATTAAGCTTCAACCAGGGACCTGATACTTCAGCTGAATACCCTGTTCCGATAATCTGTAATTCTTTTACATAACCTACTGAGAGACCAATAATCATATTATTAACTAATGATCTTGTTAATCCATGGAAAGATTTTTGTTTTTTCGAATCATCTCTTCTTTCAAAAATTAACTTGTCTTCTTCTTGTTTAATTTTAATACCATCTTTATATTCATAACTGAGATGATCAGTTTTAGAAGAGACAGTAATTATATTATTTTTAATTTCTACTGAAATACCTTCCGGTATAGTTATAGGAGTCTTTCCAATTCTAGACATAATATTCTCTCCTTACCATACTTTACAGATATACTCACCACCGACTTTCATCTCTCGGGCAACTTTATCCGTAATCACGCCTTTATTAGTAGAAATAATTGCGCATCCTGTATTATTATAAACTGAAGGTATATTTTTTGAATTAACATAAACACGTAAACCCGGTTTACTAATTCTGGTAATACCTTTCAAAACAGCTTCGCCCTGATTTGTATAGCGAAGATTGACAAAGATCTTTTTTCGATAGATCTTTTTTGTCGGTTCTCTTTCTATAAGTTCATAGCTATTAACATAATTCTCTTCAGAGAGGATTTTTACAATAGCTTCACTTACATTACTATGATTAATAATGACCGTTTTAAGGTCCGCCCGATATGCGTTCCTTATCATAGTAATAGCATCAGCGATCGGATCTGTACAACTCATTTTTTTCTCCTTAATCCCTTTTGATATTTTTTACCAACTAGCTTTTTTAACTCCAGGTATTTGACCTTCTGAGGCCAATTTTCTAAAGCAAAGACGGCAGACTCCAAAATCTCTCATATAAGCTCTGGAACGACCGCATATTTTACAGCGAGAATATTTTCTTACTGCATACTTTGGAGTTCTTTTTTGTTTTACTACCCATGATTTTTTTGCCAAAATTACTCCTTCCTAATTTTTCTTGAACGGCATGCCTAAAAAACGAAGAAGTTCTCTGCCTTCTTCATCATTGTTAGCAGTTGTTACTATTGTAATATTTAAACCTCTAACAGCATCAATTTTATCATATTCAATTTCCGGGAAAACTGTTTGTTCTTTAATTCCTAAAGAATAGTTTCCACGACCATCAAAAGATTTTAATGAATTACCTTTAAAGTCTCTCACTCTTGGAATTACAATTGAAATAAGTCTATCCAGGAATTCATACATGACCTCTCCCCGAAGAGTTACTTTACATCCAATCGGCATTCCTTCTCTTAATTTGAAATTTGAAATAGATTTTTTTGCCTTTGTCACTATAGGTTTTCTACCTGTAATAATTGTGAGTTCTTTTACGGCGTTATCAAGTAATGCTTTATTCTGAGTAGCTTCACCAACTCCAATATTTACCGAAACCTTTTCTAATTTTGGAACACAATTTACATTATCAAATCCAAAATGTTTCATTAGGGAAGGAACAACTTCTTTTTTATACTTTTCTTGTAATCTATTCATTCCTATCTCCTTAGATCTCGTCACCAGTTTTTTTACAAATACGAGTTCTTGTGTCTCCATGTTTTTCGAAGATCGCACGAGTTACATCGTTTATCTTTTCATTATACAATTTCACATTTGAAACGTGAATAGGAGCTTCTTTTTCTACAATACCACCCTGCTGATTCTGCTGATTGGGTCTTGTATGTTTCTTGATAAAGTTAACTTTTTCAACAATGACTCTATTTTCTTTAGGCATTGCTTTAAGGACTTTACCTTTAACTCCTTTGTATTTTCCGGAAATAACAACTACATTATCGCCTTTTTTAATTCTCATCTTTTTACTATTTGTCTTTTTACTATTATTAAACATAGTTACCTCTAAAGAACTTCCGGTGCTAGAGAAACGATTTTCATAAATCCGCTTTCTCTTAATTCACGTGCTACCGGGCCGAAGATACGAGTTGCAACCGGTTCTAATCTTTCATCAATAATTACAGCCGCATTATCCTGGAAACGTATATATGTCCCATCAGGTCTGCTGACTTCTTTATGAGTTCGCACGATCACAGCTTTCTCTACTGCACCTTTTTTGATTTTACCATTTGGTGTTGCTGATTTAATAGCAACCACAATAATATCACCAAGGCTGGCATATCTTCTTTTTGTCCCACCAAGTACTTTGATGCACTCAGCTTTTTTTGCCCCGGAGTTATCTGCTATAATTAATTTTGTCTGAGCTTGAATCATTTCAGACTCCTTATTTTCTTTTCGTAATTATTTTGCTCAATGTCCATCTTTTCTGACGACTTATCGGATTACTTTCTTCAATGAGAACTATATCTCCGATACCACAATCATTTTTTTCGTCATGAGCTTTAAATTTTTTATGCGTTCTAACAATTTTCTTATATAGTGGATGTTTGAACTGACGTTCAACTTTTACTACTATTGTTTTATCCATTTTGTCGCTAACGACAATGCCTGTTTTGGTTAATTTTCTTGCCATGTTAACCTCTCAATTCTCTTTCTGTTAAAAGAGTTTTCATGCGAGCAATGTCTTTCTTAACATCTTTCAATTTATTTCCATTTTCCAGACGGTTCATAGATTTTTGAAATCTTAAATTGAACAATTCTTCCTGGCTTTCATGAAGTTTTTGAGATATTTCATCACTAGTCATTTCACGCAATTCATTAGTTTTCATTATTCAATTCCCTCTCTAATCGCTAATTTAATTTTCACAGGAAGTTTATATCCTACGAGACGGTTGATTTCCTTAGCTGTTTCCAGATCTACACCTTCAAATTCAAAAATAATTCTACCGGGTTTTACAACAGCAACCCAATATTCCGGTGCTCCCTTACCTTTACCCATACGAGTTTCAGCAGGTTTCGCTGTAATTGGTTTATCCGGAAATACCCGGATCCATAATTTACCGGTTCTCTTCATTTTACGTGTAATCGTTATACGTGCAGCTTCTATTTGACGACTTGAAAGCCAGCCTGGTGCAGTAGAATATAATCCGAAATCTCCGAAATTAAGAGTACTGCCTCTATAGGCCAAACCTCTGTTTCGCCCTGTCTGCATTTTTCTATATTTTACTTTTTTTGGTGCTAACATTATACTAATCTCCTGAAATTATTTAAGGATATCACCCTTATAGATCCAAATCTTGATGCCGATAATACCGTAAGTTGTGTTAACTTCGGTAAGAGCATAATCGATGTCAGCTCTTAAGGTATGAAGAGGTGTTCTACCTTCATGATATCTTTCAGTACGTGCCATTTCAGCACCACCCAAACGACCTGAGCATTGAACTTTAATACCTTGTACGCCACTTCTCATTGCATTACGAATTGCAAATTTCATAGCTCTACGGAAAGATATCCTGCGTTGCAGTTGTGCCCCGATCTCTTTTCCAACAAGTTTAGCATCTGTCCAAGCATCTTTGATCTCTTGAACATTTACAAACACGTTTAATTCATTCTTCTTGTTTTTGTTAACAAGAACTGTTAATTCGTTACGCAATTTTTCAATTTCTGAACCTTTACGGCCAATAACCTGTCCAGGTCTAGCAGTTTGAATATCAATTGTAACTGATTTTGTTTTTCTTTGAATAATGATCTTGGAGATCATCGCATCCTTGAGTCTATTATTAATGTATTTCTTAATCTTAAGATCTTCATGAAATTTATTAATATAATCCTCACCTGATGCAAACCATATAGAATCATAATTTTTGTTTACGCCAATTCTATAACTAATCGGATTAACTTTTTGTCCCAAGGGTAGCCTCCTCTTCTTTATCCAAAATGTGCAGTGTGATGTGACAAGTTCTTCTTCTGATAACAGTTGCTCTTCCTTGAGCACGAGGTCTGAATCTTTTCATGATCGGACCGTCATCGGCAAAAACTTCATCGACGAACATGGTATCAATATTAACCTTTCCTTCTTTCATTGTTGCATTCGCAATTGCAGAATTAAGAAGTTTACCAACATCAGCCGCAACACTTTTCTTCGAGAATAGCAGTATTTTCTGAGCTTCGGGTACAGACTTGCCGCGGATGAGATCAAGGATCAATCTCGCCTTTCTGGCCGAACCTCTTAAGTTCCTGACTTTGGCTGTTGCTTCCATTACTATCATCTCCCTTTTTCTTTAATCTTTACTTCTTGTTTTATGACCACGGTATATACGAGTGGGAGCAAATTCCCCTAATTTGTGTCCAACCATATTTTCTGTAACATACACAGGTATGAATTTATGACCATTATGGACTGCAAATGTATGTTCAACAAATTTAGGTAAAACAGTTGATCTTCTTGACCAAGTTTTAATTACTTCTTTTTTACCTGCTTCATTTAATACATCTATTTTCTTTTCGAGATGTGTATCTACAAAGGGTCCTTTTTTAATTGATCGAGACATATTACTTCCTTCTATCGTTTCTTTTTAGATTTAATTATATACTTATCAGAATACTTACGTTTTTTACGAGTATGGCCACCTTTAGCCAATACTCCCCATGGTGATACCGGATGTCCTCCGCCAGATGTTTTAGCTTCACCACCACCCATTGGATGGTCAACTGGATTCATAACAACACCACGAACTGTTGGTCGGATGCCTTTCCAGCGATTACGCCCTGCTTTACCAATAACTATTGAATCATGTTCGGTGTTACCAACCTGACCGATAGTGGCATAACATTCTCTTCTAATAAGGTGAATATCATTTGAAGGCATTTTTACGTGAACGTATCCGCCTTCTTTAGCTACAACCTGTGCATATGATCCTGCACTTCGGGCAATTTGACCACCCTTGCCTTGTTTGAATTCAACATTATGAATAGTAGTTCCAAGTGGAATTCTATCAAGTGGAAGTGCGTTTCCAACTTTGATCGGAGCTTTAGGACCAGAGATCACCTGATCTCCAACGTTTAAACCTAAAGGAGCTAACATATATCTTTTCTCTCCATCAACATAAAAGAGAAGAGCGATTCTGGCGCTTCTATTAGGATCGTATTCAATAGCTGCAACTTTTGCAGGAATTTCATATTTATTTCTTCTGAAATCAATGATTCTATAATGTTTTTTATGACCACCACCATGATGTCGGCATGTAATTCGTCCCTGATTATTTCTTCCAGCTTTTTGAGGAAGAGGTCTAGTCAGAGATTTTTCCGGTTTTGTTTTTGTGATCTCTTCGAAAGTAAAACCGGTTTTGAATCTCATGGTTGGAGTTATTGGTCTATATTTTTTAATTCCCATTCTATCTCTCCCTATGCCTCAAATTCGGCTATTGAATCGCCATCTTTAAGTTTAACTATAGCCTTTTTCCAATCGGCACGTTTACCAGTATATTTTCCCATTCGTTTTACTTTACCGCGCTGACGAATTGTATTCACTCTGAGTACATCCACATTGAAAATATGTTCAATTGCTTTTGCGATCTCAATTTTATTTGCATTAACGCTTACTTTAAAAGTATAGCTGTTTGTAGCATTTTGTATTGAAGAAGTTTTTTCCGTTATCATTGGGGCAATAACTATTTCTCTTGCTTGTTTCATTATGCAAATACCTCCTTCATTTTATTCAGAGCCGCTTCGGTAAGAACAAGGCAGTTACAATGAAGAATTTCATAAGGATGAATACTATCTGCTCTATCCATTTTTACATAAGGGATATTAGAAAAAGATTTAATTACATTTAAATCACTTCCATCAATAAGAATAAGTTTTCTGCTTTTTTCAGGAGTGATCTTAGTAAGTAATTCTTTAGCAGCTTTTGTATTTGGTTTATCAAAATCTAACGAGTCAACTAATACAACTTGTTTCTCATTAGCTCTTTCTGTAAGAGCAAGTTTGAGAGCCAATCTTTTCTTTTTCTTTGGAATTTTCTTATACCAATCTTTAGGTTTAGGGCCAAAAGCGACACCACCACCCACACGCAAAGGTGTTCTTAAATTTCCCGGTCTTGCATTACCAGTTCCTTTTTGTTTATACAATTTTCTACCACTGCCATTTGCCTCAGCACGTGTTTGTGAAGAAGAATTCCCTTTCCTTTGATTACCGAGATATGTCTTAATAACTTCATAAATTAAAGCTTTAGGATTTTTTGATTCTACAGCAAAAAGGGATTTAGGTAAAGTTTTTGTTCCTGTTTCTTCACCTTTCATTGAATATTTATTTATCTTTAACATTTATTTCTCCCAATTACAGCTCTTTTCTAAGTCGGACTATTGAATTTCTATGTCCGGGAACAGCACCTTTGACCATTACTAGATTCCGTTCGACATCAATTTTAACAACTTGTAAATTACGAGCTGAAACTTTATCGACACCCTGATGTCCGGGAAGTTTTTTCCCTTTGAACACTCTTGCAGGAGTAGCACATTGTCCGATCGAGCCAGGTCCTCTATAAGATTCATGAACACCATGAGTTGCCTTGAATCCATGAAATCCATGACGTTTCATAACACCCTGAAATCCTTTTCCTTTTGATGTACCTGTTACTTTCAAGAGTTCATTCTGTTCAAACATACTCACATCAAAGATCTCGCCTTCTTTAATATCTTTATAAACTTTAAGGCGGAATTCTCTAACATATTTATATGGAGGGCAATTATGTTTTTTAAACTGTCCTAACATAGGTTTGCTTAATTTCTTCTCTTCAACCTCTTCATAGCCTAACAGAATTGAATCATATCCATGTTTATTTTTTTCTTTACGAAATATAACCCGACAAGGTCCAGCTTGTATAACGGTTACGGGAATTACATTTCCTTCCTCGTCAAAAACCTGGGTCATGCCAATTTTCTTTCCTAATAATCCTATCATCTCAAACTCCTTTACGTCCTGATCTCAACATGTACACCAGCAGGAAGATTTAATTTCTTTAATGCTCCTGTGGTTTGTGGTGTAGGATTTACTATATCGATCAATCGTTTGTGCACTAACATTTCAAATTGTTCCTGTGCTTTTTTATTTACATGGGGAGATTTTAAGACTGTATAAAGCGATCTTTCTGTAGGTAGAGGAATCGGACCAACTATTTTGGCACCAGTATTTTTTGTGTTTTTCACGATCTCTGCTACAGATTTATCCAATAAACGATAATCATACGCTTTGAGTCTTATTCTAATCTTACTCTCATTATTTGTTTTTGCCACTATTCCCTCCGAGATTACTCGATAACATCGCCGACAACACCAGCGCCGATAGTTCTTCCACCTTCACGAATCGCATAACGAAGACCTTTCTCCATAGCGATTGGTGTGATAAGCTCTGCTGAAATCGTTACATTATCACCTGGCATTACCATCTCTACTCCCTCTGGAAGTGTGATAGAACCGGTCACATCTGTTGTTCGGAAATAAAACTGGTTTCTATATCCTGTGAAGAATGGCTTATGACGTCCACCTTCATCTTTGGTTAATACATAAGTCTCACCTGAGAATTTTGTGTGTGGAGTGATCGATTTTGGCTTAGCTAATACCATGCCACGCTCAATCTCATCTTTTGCCATACCACGAAGTAATATCCCTACATTGTCTCCGGCTTCTCCACTATCAAGAAGTTTTCGGAACATCTCAACACCTGTACAGGTTGTTGTGACTGTCTCACGAATTCCTACTCTTTCAAGTTTATCACCAACTTTTACAATACCACGCTCAATACGTCCGGTAGCAACTGTTCCTCTACCTGATATTGAGAATACATCCTCAACAGGTAATAAGAAAGGCTTGTCTGTATCTCGCTCTGGAAGTGGAATAT
>JAVCCH010000171.1 GCA_030765535.1 Candidatus Tenebribacter davisii | reverse complement strand
TTTCAACAAGGTTAGTAATTCCTCAAAAAAAAGATCCAGAAGAATCGGCTTTAACAATAAATGGAAAAAAAAGTAATTTAAAACGAGAAGATTTTAAGATTTATTCTAATCATATTAGTTTGAGTGAAAAACAGTTTAATAATGTATTTGAAAAATTTGAAAGAATAATTCCAGTTGCACATGATTTCATATCTAAAAGTTTTCTGTCGGAAAATAAAAAAGAAGAATTAATAGAACTTATTAAAGCAAGAACATTACAGCTAAATTTGTAACGATGGTTGTACCATCTCGATCTTAGCCTTGTCCATCTTCTTGGACCTTCCACCAAACTGACCTCTAGCTCTTGCTAGCTTCAAGCCTGCATTAGTTCTTTCCATTATGATCTCCCTTTCAAACTCAGCAAAGATATAAAAAGACTGTTATTGGAGTCAGAGTATATGGCTGTTTATGGATCTATATTTAAACCAGCAGACAAAAATATGCCTGGTAACCCGGTACATTCTTATATTAAGAAGATAGGTAAAGCTTCCAAACGCTGCTATGTATTGAGGAAGGATATGCTGCCCGGTTACTACAGGTAGGGAAGAAGTAGCAGTTTGTAACCGAAATGTAACCTTGTGAATGACCATGTAGTTCAGGTTATTGTAAAAAAGTTACATTCTTGCTGATCTGAAAAAAAGTACTGCCCGGATTATTGTTCGGGCAGTTTTTTATTAGTTACACTCCCTGATAAAATGATAAAAATCTTGCAGAGATAAAAGTTTTCCTAATTCTAACTAAAAACAATTAATATCAATTGAAGATAAATCAGATCCTTACAAATTGCATTAATGGCTCATAATTCAAATTATCAGCTTCCTGAAGAGCCTTAATGTATCTTTTCCTGGCATTTCCCTTTATTGATAGATCTTCACTTCCCCAGGTGAATCTTTTACTTCCCAGAACATTTTCCAGAAGCAGATCGGTCATTAATCGGGCATGACGGCCATTACCATTGGGAAAAGGGTGGATCGATACAAGTCTATGGTGAAAACGAATTGCGATATCATCATGAGTTTCATTCTCTAGATCGATCCATAGTTGAGTATCATCAAACAGGTTTCTCAAACGCATGGGGACCTGGTGCCAGGAACCACCGAGTGTTTTATCACTTCTTCTTAATTTTCCTGCCCACTTCCAGACATTAGAAAACATACTTGCATGAAGCTTTTTGATAAATTGCTCATTTAATAGATCTATCGGTTTCTTCTTTTCCAGCCACTCTATAGCTTCAATAATGTTATCCTGCTCCCAGCGGTCCAATTCTCCGCGCGAGGTTATATGTGATAAAAGTAAACCTTCCATTTCATCAGGGTCAAGTGGTGTTGCACCTACCGGATATTCTAAATTAATCATGATAATCCCATAGATCCGCTGGTTGTTCATTCATTATTCTTTCAACCATATTATTCATAATTGCGTTATTCTCCTTCCTGTCAAGCTCCTGATCCTCCAGGCTCATTGTATGAGATGCTCTTTGTAGCCGGTTTAAGGCAATTTTTTTTGCCTGATCTCGAACAATATCCTCAAGATCAGCTTGGGGAACCAGGCAATAGACAAAAGCACAATTCAGAGCTTCAGCACTCTTTTTCATTGTATTTATAGTTATTGATCCATCCAATTCCTGTTTATCTAAAACTGATACCCACTGTTTTGTTACTCCCATCCGTTCTGCCAGCTGCCTGCCATTCATACCCAGTGCTTCCTTAATAGATCTGATCCAGCCTTTATGTGGCACCTGTATATTGATTAAGCACTGAGTTTTTCCTAACTGCTTTTCTATTTGTTCTCTGATAAGATGTCTATTCTTCTTCATATCTACTCCCTATCGTCAACTATTATATTGACAATGCTCTCATTAAAGTCAATACATTTATTGACAAACATGCACTTGTTGTCAATATATTTATTGACTAATAGTGCGATTTTGGACAAAATCGGGCATATATATAATGTAAAGAAAGAAGCTTCTTCAGGAATATCCTGAAGGGGCTTCCTCTTTTTAATTATGAGGAGGTAAAAATGAAAAAACTGGAAGTTGTAATGACATCCAACCTGCAGCGGCAGATCGATCCTGATCTTTGTGGTAGTCTATTAGTTATATTAATTCCACTTTTCGCTCAGTATCCATGCGATATGTTCATTGTTGAACCAGGACAGAATAACAAACTACAGATCAGATTAGCCGGCTACAGTTTTATTACTAATGAATTGGATGAAGAGACGATAATTTCACGGACGGAAATGGTGGGGGAGAAGGTGATCTGGTTTAAGGTCGATGACTACCAAAATAGGTATGTTGGTACACTCTTGCTGCCGGAAGACTACTGATACTCGCTTATAACAAACTACCATAATTGTTAAATAGTATGGTACTTATACAAATACAACAAAAGATATGTTATGTTGTGTTTTATAATCATTACTACTAAAACAAATAAGGAGGAAAGAATGTTACATTTGAAAGTACCGTTGTCAGTATTATCATGGTGGTATTCAGATCACTATGATAGCATTGAAATTAG
>JAVCCH010000076.1 GCA_030765535.1 Candidatus Tenebribacter davisii | reverse complement strand
TACATAAGTGATGAAGAAGTAACCTTATCGAATCGATCAGTTTTGTATGTAAGGTTAAGCGAAAAATCAAAATCATTGTTAACAATTTTGTAACCACGTCTTTCTAAAAGATATATCATCTTTTGTTGAATTTCTTTTTGTAATAGTACATTATTACCTAACAAAGGATAAGTAGTACCTTCAACAGAAATTTTAATTTTACTCTTTTGTGGAATTGTTGCATTTGATTCTAAAATTCTAGTCCAAGGTTGCCAAATTTGAACAGATGGTGTAGTTGCACATCCAGTAAATAACATTACTATAATAATTCCTAAAAAAATAACTAAATTTTTAGATTTTTTCATTAAGATCTCCTTATTTTATACTTCCGATAATGCACGCTGCGCCCTTATAAAGGGTGTACATAACTAACCTATAATTACACTAAAAAGGTTCATAATAACTCTAATTTCATGGTTCGCCATAACTCTAATATATTTTCTTTTTTGCACTTTATTTCAACGTTGAAAACTATCTTCCCTCAATATCTGTCATTCTCCTGTTTATACTAATTGCTTTCTCTCATGTAATATTTTCACTTCGATAAATATTTTTTCTTTTTTACCTGTCAATAACTTTCATGCTTTCCGTCTGTTCTAATTGACAAAAAAATAAAGCTTTATACTTTCACATCATGAAATATTTATTTATCATTTCCTTACTTTTTTTCAGCTCTCTTTACGCTGACATCCCTGAAGGTTATTATGATGGAACTGAAGGACTCACAGGAGAAGATCTTAAAACTGCTTTGCATGATATCATCGATAATCATGTCGAGTTCCCCTATACAAGTACAAGCGCTGATACATGGGATATTCTCAAAGAAACAGATCGAGATCCGGACAACCCTGATAATGTGATCTTGATTTATACCGGCTGGTCAGTCGATGCAGAACAGGAATACAATAATGGGCAAGGTTGGAGCAGAGAGCATGTATGGGCTAAATCTCATGGCGATTTTGGTACTGCACCTGGTGCTGGAACAGACGTACACCACTTACGACCATGCGATATTTCAGTGAACTCTTCAAAAAGTAATAAAGACTTCGATAATGGTGGTGTAGAATACATAGATCCAGATGGTGGTCCGACAGGGTGTTATCGAACGACTTATACATGGGAACCGAGAGAGGCTGTAAAAGGTGATGTTGCAAGAATGATATTTTACATGGCAACACGTTATGAAGGTGATAATGGAGAAGTTGACCTGGAGGTTGTAGACTATGCCCCTTCAGCTCCCAATCATGAACCTGTTCATGGTGTGTTTTCTACTCTAGTGGAATGGCATGTAGAAGACCCAGTAGATGAGTGGGAAGAGAACAGGAACGATATCATTTATGAAGATTATCAAGAGAACCGTAATCCTTTTATTGATCATCCTGAATTTGTTGAAATGATATACAATATAAACTCTGCTGAAGATCCTCAAGTATCACCAGAATTTAACATAATATCAAACTATCCTAATCCATTCAACCCTATTACTACAATAAGCTTTGAAATACAAGAAGGTGAAAGCGGTATCCTCACAATATTCAATTTGAAAGGACAATCGATAGAGTCTCACGAGTTTAATGCTGGTAACTATGATTATACATGGAATGCAGATGAATATGGCTCAGGACTCTATTTTTACCAACTGAAAACAGAAAACAATCTACAAGCTGGCAGAATGTTGCTACTCAAATAATTTCATTCAGTATCAATAGAGCAATCTGTACAATATAAATTCAAGGGAGGTTACTGCACTATGACTGAGATTCCATTTATGGTTTACAATAGGCCATACTACTTAGTTGGAAAGGATCTTATCGAAACAAATTTACTTTTCTTAGATAACTTCCAACCCAATTACTTCTATGAAACAAGTAAATTAATGTTTGAGATAATTAAAGATTCTGATAATAAAGATCATAATAATTATTTAGCATCTCAGATTAAAATTCTCTATAGCCAAGCTTTAGAAACTTTTTTTGCTTTTCTGTTTGCAAGTGTGCAAGCTCCATTATGTACTATCGGATGGATGCAAAAATACTGGTCGAAACAATTAATAAAGCTTATTCAAGTCATCAATACACATGTCGAATTTGATTACTTCAAAGTAAGTTTAGAATCAAACACTTGGTATAATATTTCAAAAAAAATAAACAATTTTGAGCTTGAAGATAGGGATTTATTTGATAAGATAATAAAAGGTTATTCTAAATTCTGGGATACGCTAGCAATGGAATTCATTAAAGAAAATATTAATCTCGAGTACAATCACATAAAGCATGGATTTAGAATTAAGCCTGGTGGATTTGACCTAAAATTCAAAAAAGATCGAGAAAATGGTGATAAATATATTTCAATAGGAAGTAGCGAATATGGAGCCAACTTATATCAACCAATAGATATAGAATTTGATGGCAAAAAAACTAATGTTTTTTATTTGAAAAGATCATCCTTCAATTGGGATCTTGAATTCTATGTAAAGAGACTTAAGCTTTTAACATACTCGATCAGTAATATTATAAGTTTTAATATTGGCTTAATAAAAGGTGATTTTAGAAATCAAATTTTCTCATATCCTGATGATATAACTATGTTCGAAGAAACACTTTTTGATAAGCTTCCAGTGAGGAAGTTTGAAATTGAATACGGTGTAGACAATATCAATAAAGATAATTATAAAGATGAAAGAGTTAAAGAATATTATAAAGAAAAAATTACAATTTGAAACATGGAATAATTTTTAGATCCAATCCATTTTATTACAGACCATTAAATACTATTGTACCCATCCCCCGAGAAATCAGGAATTATTGATTCGTAACTATCTTTAGAAATAAGTAACTAATCCGTAAAAATAACTGCAGAAATGTGTTGAAAAGAAATGCTCCTATTTTAATATTGATTTCG
>JAVCCH010000178.1 GCA_030765535.1 Candidatus Tenebribacter davisii | reverse complement strand
CATCTTCCCTTTGATTTTGGGTTGGCTACCGAATTTCTGAATCGGGAAAATTACATTATTAGAGAATTCACTTCCGGGTGGGAAACCAATGAAGCTCTTATTTCCGGGAAGATTGATATAGCAATTATGCCCTTTACCTATACATGGATGGATATAGCAAATGATAAAAAAGTTAAGATAATTTCTTTTCTTGAACGTGAAAGTGATGGAATAATAACTCGACCGGAAATTAAGAATATTGATCAGCTAAATGGCAAGAAGATCGGTGTTCTGAAAGCTTCAACTCTGGATATTTTTGCTGAACTTTTTTCTGAAGATCATGATATCAAGCTGGAATTTGTTTATTTCCGCACTCCAATGGACATGGCGGCTGCGTTAAAATCTGGAGAGGTAGATGCCCTTAGTTATTATGTTCCTTCTATTTTCAAATTTCCCAGCAGCTACAATATAATCCATTGGTATGGTAATGATTATCCGCTTCATACATGCTGTGATATATCTGCAACAGAGAATGCAATTAGAACTAAAACTGATCTGATCTCAGAATTTCTTAACGGATTGAATTCCGCTACATCTGAACTTAACAAATCACCTGATACTGCCTATAAAGCAATTGAAGAATTCTATAAATTGTATCCACCATACTCAAAGCAATCTTTATATCACACAAAATATATAATGGGATTAGATGAAAATATGAAGAAATTTGAATTGAAAACATTTAATAAAATGATCGATAAAGGTTATGTTAACAATCAGATAAAAATGGAAGATGTTTATTTCGAAATTAAATAGCTCTAAAATTCTAGGCGGCTTACTTGTCTTATTATTCTTCATTATTTTAGCTCTTTCACTTGGAATTACATTAAGTGAAATTCTGAATAGCAGGTTATCAATTGATCTGCTCATGAAAGATCTAATGATATCTTTTTTACGAGTTACGATCATCTCTATTATAGCCTGGGTATCCGGAGTATTGGGTGGTTATCTGCTGTATTATTCTGCAATATTAAACAATCTGTTTATACCGATCATTAATTTCATTCGTCATATTTCTCCTTTTGTCTGGCTTCCGTTTGCTATTATATGGTTTGGCTTAGGAGAATCTCCGGTTATATTTATTATGTTCATCACCCTCTTTTTCCCCACTCTAATCGCATCATCCGGTCATTTCTCCAATCTCCCGCATGAATATCTTGATGAAGGTCATGTATTGGGAGCATCTCATCTGCAGATGTTCATTCATATAGAACTACCTTTAACACTTCCTTCTCTTATGCATTTATTCCGATTGATCTGGGGACTGGGTTGGACTGTAATTATTGCAGCAGAAATGCTGGGAGTTAATAATGGAATGGGATTCAGACTAATGGATTTTCGCTATTTACTTAAATATCCGGAAATGTTTATCTATTTTATTACAATGGGATTTGCTGGAATTATTGTTGATTCCCTGCTTAACATATTAATAAATAGATCTAATAAAAAATTCAATTAATTATCTAATTTAACCAATTATATTTATAAACATAAATTATGAACAGAAAAAAAATAAAAATAAAATGTAATAATTGTTAATTAATTTTTCTAAATTAACATTTGAGAATTATTTTATAAATATGGAACTAAAAAAACTTGCATTTTATTGCAAGTTTAAAAGAATTGATATGATTAGAAAATCAATACACGGGAGGAAACGTGAAAAAAATTATATTATCAATACTTATGATACTAATGATCAGTAGTATTCTGGCAGCTAAGGTACAGAAAGTAGCTATACTTGATTTCAGCAATAGTGATAGAGAAAGTGATTATGTTGCTAATTCTCTAATGAAAAGGGATTTTAAGCAGGTTTTCAATAAATTTGACCAGGTCGAACTTACCAAAATATCAGAGTCTCAAAAAGTCTTTAAAGCTTCTGGCATAACAAATCTTTCTTATGCCGGAACTGAAGATATCGCTAAAATGGGAGCTGAACTTGATGTTGATGTTGTGATCTGGGGAACTGTTGCTGCTGAGTCTGGCTCATGTTTTAAAATTGTTGCAAAAATTTACAGTTTACAGTCCAATGAAGTAAGTGTTACATCTTTTAGCGTAGAAAAAAAGAGTAAACCAAGACAGCAAACATTAGCAGATAAGCTTATTCCAAAGATCCAGGAATTGGGTGCTGGAGAGATTGATAAACTGCTTAATATCGGAATTCAGCATTTCAGCAGCAAAAATTATACTTCAGCTGAAGAAACATTCCTGAGTCTAATAAAAATTGATGATAAGAATAGAGATGGGAACTTTTATCTGGGTTTGATAAAATTCATTCAGAAGGACTACAACGGCTCTGTTGAATACTATAACATAGCTTTGGAAAATGCTCCTGAAGATAAAGATATTCTTGATTTCCTGAGTAAATCTTATTTTAAAATGGAAGAATTTGAACTGGCGGCTGAAGCACTTGAAAAAATAACAGAGCATGAGGATAATAAAGAGATCTGGTTGCGAATTGGAAATATCTATGCTGAACTTCAGTATACAGATCAAGCAAAGGATGCCTTTAATAGCGCTATAGAGATTGATGAAAATTACAGTGAAGCTTATAAGGCGCAGGGTGAATTTTTATATACTATGGAATTTTATGATGAAGCTATCAACCCACTTGAAACTGCTTCCATCGCATTTCCTGAAGATGAAGATCTTCAGGAGAAACTTGCTAAATGCTACCATAAAACCGGCAAACTGGATAGTGCAATAGAAAACTATAAGCAGATGATCATTGATCAACCTAAAAATAAAACCGCCTACATGAATTTAGCCGGTGCTTATAGAGAAACAAACCAAATTGAAGAAGCACATAAAATTCTTAATGATCTTAAAACTCTCGACCCTGATAATCCAAAAGTATATCTCCGACTTGCTGATGTAGAAATTGCTCTGGATAACTTCATTAAAGCAACTGAGTACGCAAATAAAACAATTGAACTTGATCCTAAACTTTATGATTCATATCGTGTGCTTTCTTCTATTCATCAGAAAAAAGGTTATATGAAATATGAAAAATTCCTTGAATATGAAGAATTGTATAAAGATAAAAGTGTCTATTATGGCGCTAAAGCTGATGAGCTGGTTGAAAAACGTGATAAAGTGAAGTTAGATGCGTATAACAATTTCGTTAAAGCAGAATCATATCTGGTGGAAACAGAGAAAAGAACTGATAAAGATTCTGTTATTAATGATATCACACGCACCAGGCAGACTCTAAAACAACTGAAGATCGCTACTAAATCAGGTGAATTTTAATCTATTGAAATAATAACATAAATCCCCTTTGGATTATTTCAAAGGGGATTTTTTGTATTCTTTTATCATCTCCGTCACTCTGAGGATCCTTCTTGCTGTTACTCAGCCTAAGGCTGATAAATCTTAACGAAGAACCGGATGGAAACTTAATAATTGTTATTTGTTGTTTATTCTTCCTTAAAAGAACAACGTGCAAGACTCGTCAGAATGACGATTGTTATTTTCCCTTACGAGGCAACTTAAATTGTGAACTTAATTATTAAATAATATTGGAAATAATTGCCTGACATGTTTGATCTTTTTTACATTAATTTCTTTACTGGTATTTTTACTTTTTGCAGATATAATTATATTTTCATAACCAAGTTTTTTTGCCTCTTTAATTCTTTTATCAGTTTGAGAGACTGGCCTTATTTCTCCATTCAATCCAACTTCACCCAGCAGCAGGGTATTAGCTGGAAGGGTGAGTTCTTTGAAACTTGATAGGATTGCAGCGACTATGGAAAGATCAAGTCCTGGATCTGTAACTTTTATACCGCCTGTAAGGTTGAGGAATACATCATTATTGCGAAGATTTATGGATAGATTCTTCTCAATAACAGCCAATAACAATGCCAGTTTACGGTGATTAAATCCCAGTGAAACTCTTTGCGGAGTTCCATAACTTGCCGGAGATACAAGAGTTTGTACTTCTACTAAAAATGCTCTTGAACCTTCCAGTAAACAACCAACTGATGAACCTATATTATTCTCCCTGGTTAAAAATAATTGTGACGGATCTTTCACTTCAGATAATCCAGTTGAAAGCATTTCAAACAGGCCGATTTCATTTGTAGAACCAAAACGGTTTTTGGTAGCTCTAAGTATTTTAAATTGATTTTGTGTTTCGCCTTCAAAATAAAGTACTGTATCCACCATGTGCTCTATTATTTTGGGTCCTGCAACTATACCACCTTTGGTTACATGACCAATTAAAAATATCGGGATATTCTTTTGTTTAGCAATCCGAGTAAAGAAGCCGGTACATTCCCTTAATTGTGAAACACTTCCAGGTGCGCTCTCTATTGTGCTGAGATACATGGATTGAATTGAATCAATGACCACCACATCCGGCTCGGTATTGAATATGGTCTGAGCAATTTCCTCAAAGTCAGTAGCACAATACAGGAATAATTTATCTGCTTTGCAATTCAAGCGCTTACTGCGAAGTTTGATCTGTTCCTGGCTCTCTTCCCCGGAAATATATAACACATTTTTATTCTGATCTGCCAGATTATCTGAAACCTGCAGCATTAAAGTTGATTTACCTATACCGGGTTCTCCCCCGATAAGAACTACCATTCCCGGGACTATCCCACCGCCAAGTGTTCCATCAAATTCAGCAATACCAGATTTAGTCCGTTGTTCTTCAGTATAATTTATCTCTGCAAGTTTCAAGGGCTTTTTATTAGGTTCGTTTTCAAAAAGGTCACGACCTGTGGTTTTTTTATTTTTTCTTCCAGTTACACTTGTTGTCTCTTTTAAACTGTTCCAAGCTCCACATGAAGGGCATTTCCCGCTCCATTTAGAGGTCTCTGATCCACATTCTGTACAAAAGAACATCACTCGCTCCTTTTAAAAAATTCCCGTGTTGTTTGAACATCTTTATTTATTGCGACAATTAATTCATTTTTGTTTTGGAAAAACAATTCATCCCGTATTTTTTTACTAAAACATAGCTTAACATTTTTATTATAGATATCCTCATTGAAATCTAAGATATGAGTTTCAATTTCTTTAATACGGGTCGTTTTCAAAGTTGGTGAATACCCAATATTCGTAACACCGAGATATTTTCTACCTTCGACCAGCACTTCACAAATATACACGCCGATCGCAGGAACCAATTTGTTGTCATCATGTGGTTGTAGGTTGATCGTGGGAAAACCGATCTTTCTTCCTATTTTTTGACCTTGATTAATGGTTCCGTGAATAGAGTAATTCCTGCCCAGCAGCTTTGAAGCATACTGCATATCACCCTCTCTTATATAATCTCTTATCAGGCTGCTGCTGATAATATGATTATCCATCTTTATCGGTTCTATCAATTCAATACTATAATTATAAATTGAAGCTCTTTCTTTTAGAAACTCATAATTCCCCTCTCGAGAATTACCAAAATGTGTATCATAACCAACGATCAGATCCTGTGCTCCGATTTCATCAATGAGAATCTTTTTTAAAAAATCTTCCGGTTGCATTTGTGCCATGAATTCATCAAAGTCTAAATAAAGCACATAATCAATTCCACAGTCTTTTATTAATTTTTCTTTCCTGTCTCGCTCTGTAAGCAGATATGGAAATGTCTTTTTATGAATAGTTTCCAGGGGATGATGATAGTAGGTGATCACAATAGATTTTGTGTTTTTCTCAATTGCTTTTTCAACAACTCTATTTAATAATTTTATATGTCCAAGATGAACACCGTCAAAAGTTCCCATTGCAATAACTGGTTTTGAAAAACTATATTTTTGTTTTTTTAAATATTTCATATAAATACTATTTTAGGCTTTAGAAACCCTTCTTTTATAGAGCCAAATCCAATACAATCTTTTGCCTTGTCAAGAACGATAACTTCAATCTCATCATCCATTGATATAGCAATTCCGCCCCCATTTTGGAAAAGCTGCTTTTGCTCATTATCAATAATAACCGGAGTTACACTGGCAAAAACTTTAGTTAATGGGATTAAATATTCTTTCCAATTAGTGCTGTTTAGTTGTTCCAGTTCAACCGCATTTGTTAAAGGAATATCACCAATTTGGATTCGTTTTAATTTTATCGTTGTTCCTATTGTTCCTAGTTTTTCTGCAATTGTTTCGGAGAGAACTCGAATATAAGTTCCTTTGCTTACATGAGCTAAATAAGTGAGTTCGTTATTTTCAAATTTAACAATTTTAAAATCCAAAATTTTAATTGGTCTGGGAGGCAAAATTACTTCTTTTTTTTCTCTTGCCATTTCGTAAGCTCTTTTGCCATTTACTTTTACTGCTGAAAATTTATGGGGAATTTGAGATGTTATTTTTAGAATTTCTGGAATGATATTTTTCAGACCTTTTTGAGTAATACCAAGAGGCGTTTCCTCTTTTATAGTTTCACCTGTAATATCACCGGTATTGGTTTGAATTCCTAACTTGCAGGTTGCTACATATATTTTATTTTCAGTTGAAAGTTTAGAAACTATGCGTGTAGCCTTTCCAATGCAGAGCTGCAGAAGTCCGGTAGCAAACGGATCAAGAGTTCCAGAATGACCTATTTTTCTGATCCCTGTTATCTTACGAAGTTTTCGTACAACATCGAATGAAGTTATGTTCGGTGGTTTATCAATTAATATTACACCGAAATCAGACATTTTTTATAATTGTTCCCGGATATCTTTCAATATTGTATTTTTCAATTCTTCCAAACTTCCTTTCATCTCACATCCAGAAGCTTTTTCATGTCCGCCACCACCGTATTTTACGGCAATCTTATTAACATTTATATAATTTGAACGTAAGCTGAGACGATAGCGGTTTTTTACGACTTGATGATATAAAACTGCAACTTTTACATTTTGCGTTCCCTTAACCCAGCTTGTAAGTTTAGAGTTCCCTTCATGACTGATCTTATTCCTTCTTAACATACTATTATCAGCATGCATAAACAGAATCTGATCATTATCGTAAGTTTCAATTGTCGAAAGAACTTCACCCACAAAACGTATTTCATTTGCTGGTTTATTCAATAAAAACAGTTCGGTAATTCTTCCCGGATTAATCTTATATTTCATAAGCTGGGAACATATAAGAAATGTGTTTTCATCTACATTCTGGTTGAGAAAATTATCTGTATCATTTATTATGGAAGTATAGATCGCCTTAGCAATATAGTTGGCAGATCCTTCCTTGAATTTTTCAATTTCAGCTTTGAACATATTGAAAATGATCGCACCGGCAGAAACAGCTGAAACATCAATATAGGTATCGGCATTATCTATCGGCTCATTGAGAAGATGATGATCAATTGCAATTATTTTTTTTGCTGTTGGGATAAGTGGCTCACAAATACCAATACGTTCTTCTTCATGACAATCCAGAAAGATCAAAAGATCATAGATCATATATTCAGAAAATACTTTTACCCTTTCAAACCCAGCCAGGAAATCATATATTTCCGAAGGCTCTTCTTCCAGGATTATATCAGATTTGATTTTTTGCTGAGAGAGAATCTCCTGCAATGCAAGGCAGGCAGGAAGGCCATCTCCATCAGGATTTTTATGCGTTAATAAAGCTATTTTGGAATAATTGTTCACATTTTCAAATAGTATTTTTTTGATTTCTGATAATTTCTTTATGATCATTCTTCTTCCTTTTTTTCTGCATCGATCTTTGCAAAGATCTTATCCAGATCACGGGCATTTTCTTCAAGTTTATCATATTCAAAAATAATTTCCGGAATTTTTCTCATGAACTTAGCTTTAGCAATTTCGTTTTTAAAAAATCCACTGCTTTTATTTAATGATCTTTGAACATCTTCTGTTTTAGTTTCATCAAAATGAGAATAAAAAATTCTGAGATATGACAGATCATTAGTAAGTTTAACCCCGGTTACTGTAACCATTGTAAGATTATTATCATTAAGTTTGAAACTGATTATGGTACTAATTAGTTTGAAAAGTTCACTCTCTAATCTTTTAATTCTGATCCTTGCCATAAAAAACCTCTCAAGATCATTTTAGTTTTCGTTCAACTTCTTCAACAATGTAATTTTCTATTATATCACCCACTTTAATGTCATTGAACTTCTCCATTCCAATTCCACCTTCTGTTCCGGCTTTTAATTCTTTCACCTCTTCAGAATAGTGCTTTAATGAGGATAATTTTCCTTCGTGAATTACAATGTCATTACGATATATTCTTACTACACCTTCATTTTTAATTACACCTTTATCTACAGTTACTCCAGCAATTGTACCAATTTTCTTTATTCTGAAAACCTGTTTTACTGCTGCTGATCCCATATATTTTTCTTCAAACTTAGGTTTAAGCATTCCAGTCATCGCAGCTTCTATTTCTTCAATAGCTTCATAGATGATCTGATATATTTTAATTTCTACATTTTCATCTTCTGCTAATTTTTTGGCGGATGTTCCTGCCCGTACATGGAATCCTATAATTATTGCATTGGAAGCCGAAGCCATGTTCACATCAGCTTCATTGATACCTCCAACTGCTTTACGAATGATATTAACTACAACCTCATCTGTGCTGAGTTTTTGGAAAGAATCACATAGTGCTTCTACTGAACCGTCTGTGTCAGCTTTTACAATGAGTTTGATCTCGCTCATCTGATCTTCTTTGATCTTCTGGAACAGATTATCAAAATTTGTTTTTGTCTGATATTTCTCACGTTCTCGACGTATATTTCTTCGTTCAGCACTAATTTGACGCGCTTTTTTCTCATCATCAACTTGATTCAGGATATCACCTGCCTTAGGTACTTTATTCAAACCGTATAACACACCAACATCGGCAGGATTCAAAACTTCAATCTCATTTCCACGTTCATCTTCTATCTTTCTTATATGACCATAAGTTGCTCCGCAAACAACACTATCAGATTTTGCCAGTTTACCTTCTCTTAACAATACAGTAACACTTGTACCCTTACGAGCATCTTTTCGGGATTCAATAACAATACCTTCACCATAAGTATTAACTGGTGCTTTAAGTTCCATCATTTCGGTAGTAAGCAGAATGGAATCAAGCAGATCATCAATCCCTTCACCTGTTTTAGCAGAGCACTCAACCCATACTATATCTCCGCCATATCCCTCTAGCATAACATTTTGTTTCATCAGATCAGCAATAGTTTTATCTATATTTGCATCTTTAAGATCTATCTTATTAATTGCTACAATAATTGTAACACCAGCTGATTTGGCGTGATCAATAGCTTCAATCGTTTGTTTCATCACACTTTCATTTGCAGCGACAACAATCACAGCAATATCAGTAACATTTGCCCCTCTAGCCCGCATGGCGGCAAATGCTTCATGGCCGGGTGTATCGAGGAATGTGATCTTTTTGTCAGTATACTCAACTTGATATGCTCCAATATGCTGAGTGATCCCGCCTGATTCACCGGCAATTACATTTGTTGAACGGATCCTATCAAGAATGGCAGTTTTACCATGATCTACATGTCCCATGATCGTTACAATAGGTGGTCGGGCTGCAGTTTCAATATCCTCGTCTTCAACTTTCTGATCTTCCAATATTTCGCTGCCGTATTCTTCTTTAAACTCTACATCAAATTCAAATTCATCACAGATCATCTCAAGTGATTCTTTATCTAAACGTTGATTAATTGTAACCATCTGTCCCATCATGAAAAATTTTGTTATAATTTCTGAGGCGGAGACATTCATCATTTTAGCTAATTCACTTACAGAAGTATATTCACTGATAACAATTTTAACATCTTTATCAATCAATACTTTATCTTTTTTATATTTTTTTCTTTTGGAGGAATCTTCGGATAAAGTAAGTTTAATATTCTTAGCTATTTCAGCTTCTTCGCTCTCACTTGGCACAAAGCGTTTTTTCCTTTTACCTTTTACTAAATGATTTATTTTAGCTTTCAGATGTTTATCTTTCTTATCAAAGGTTTTAGCTGAAACAGTTTTTTTATCATGATCTTTGAATTTTAGTTTATCTTCTTCCGGAGGTATATCAGGTAATTTTGCTTGTTTTTGTGTGACTATAGGTTTTCTATAAACACTATTTTTTTTCTGAGGTATGCGCGTATCAGTTTTCTTTATGCTTTTCTGAACAAAATTTTGAACTTCTTTTCTTGATTCTTTATCTTGTGATAGAGACTGTTTTTCTTTTTCAACTTCTACTTTCTTTCTATCAGCCAATACAATCTTCTTATGATAGGTGTTTCGATCTAATTGACGTTTTTTTACAGCATTAAATTCAGCATTAAATTTCGCACGAATATTTTTTTCCGTTCCTTCGTCAATAGGACTCATATGACTTTTAACGATAACACCCATATCACTTAAATGTTTCTTAAGAGCTGCAGTTGATATCTTCAGTTCTTTAGCTAATTGATGTACTCTAATCGGCATGTATCCTCCAGTTTATCCAATAGAACGTAAAATCCCTTTTGCAAGATTTACATCCTCAATACAAATTATTCCAATATCTCTGATATTAAATTCTTTACCAAAGAGAGATTTTGAACCAAACTTTATTATTTTGATATTACTTGCATTAGCAATATTCATCAAATTTTTTATCCTTTTTTCTGCAAGATCAGAAGCATAGATGATCAACTTTGCATTATTCGAGAAACAAGATCTTTCACATGCATCAAAACCGGATTTAAGCTTACCCGCTTTTCGAGCCATGTGTAATATATTAATTACTTTATCTTCCATAATTACCTGTTCCTCAATATTTTTACTACTTTCTTTTCTAATTTCTGCAGACAATCATTATCATCACAAACATAATAACCACGACCTTTCAACTTACCGGTAAGATCAATTACGATTTCAGAATCTAATATAACAAATCTCATCAATTTCTTCTTCTCGGCTTTCTTTCTGCATACTACACAAGTTCGAAACGGTATATGCCCGGCTTTAGAAGATCTGTTCGGCATAATGATCCAGTAATTCCTAAACTTGGAACTCTAGAAATATTTGGAAGATTCTTTGATCTTTTCTGCAGTTTTCTTCCCGAGTCCTTCCAGATTACAAAGTTCTTCTATACTTGCTTCATAAATATCTTGTACAGATGTATAACCGTGTATTTTTAGAATTTCTGCTACCTTTGGAGATACTCCATCCAAATCGCTGATATGACTTGTGATCCTACGTTCTTCAGAAATTTTTTCTTCAAATTCTTCTTCTGTATAAATATCTAATTTATAGTCAGTAAGTTTTGCCGCTAATTTTACGTTCTTACCTTTTTTGCCTATAGCAAGATTCTTGTTTGCATTATTTACAATAATTCTGGCAAATTTACCTCTATCAGCCAGATAAACTTTTTCAACCAGGTCAGAGCCTATCGCATTGGCAATTAACTGCTCAGGAGCTGAATCCCAAACCACAATGTCTACAAGCTCACCGTTTAATTCTTTTCTTATAGCTTCAATCCTTACACCGTGTGGACCAAGACAGGCAGCAGTTGCATCAACTTCTGAATTATTAGAATGAACAGATACTTTAGTACGCATTCCAGGTTCACGCACTATTTTTTTTATTTCTATTTCTCCAGAAGTGATCTCAGGTATTTCTGCATCAAATATTTTTTTAACAAATTCCGGTCGCGTTCTGGATAATATAACAATAACATCTTTTTTACGCTTACGAATATTTACAACATAGCACCGGATTACGTCGCCTACTTTATAATATTCGTCTTCAACTTGTTCCTCTTTAGATAGGAGCGCATCAGCATAACCTATATTTACAAGATAACCGCTAACATCATCTTTCGTGATCTTACCCGATACAAGCTGATTTTTCTGGTTTTCATAATCAAACATAATTCTGTCTTCTTCTAACAATTTGATACGTTCCAGAATAGCTTTTCTAGCATTTCGAATAACCTTCGGTTCAAATTCTGTAATACTCATCTCAACCGGGATCTTATCGCCTAACACCAGATACTCATTCATCAGTCTTGCTTCTTCAATAGATATTTCACCAAGAGATGTATCTCTTTCCACCACAATTCTATTAAATTTTGCGATTATTTTATTTGTATTATAATCGGTAGTTATTTCTAATTCATTGTCCAGAATCATTTTTTTAGAAATAGCCTGATATAATCCTTCTTTAATAATTGAAGTTAATTTTTCTTTATCAAGCTGCTTCAAATTAGCCAATTCGGCAAGGGATCCCATAATATTTGAATTCATAATCTCCTCACTATTTATTTCTTATAATCAAAATACGTTTTTGCTTTCTTCACATCAGTTAGCTGAATTTCTTTAACAGTATCATCAAATTCAATCTTGATACTTTCCGGTAAAACTTCTTTTAACTCGCCGATAGCTGTCACATTTTCCTCATTCTCTGCAAAAGTGACCTGTACTTTCTCACCAATAGCACTTACATAATGCCTCTTCTGATTCAGTAACCGTTCAAGACCGGGAGATGATATCTCTAGAAAAAATCTCTCTTTTATTATATCTTCGGTCTCAAGAACTTCAGAAATTAATCTACTCACTTTCTTACACTCATCTATTGTCACACCACCGATCTTAGTAATGTAGATCAGTACGATTAAGCCCTTGGATGCTTGCTTTAGAATTATATCATATAATGCTACACCCACATCCACACAAGCTTCTTTTGTTAATTGCTCGATTCTATCTTTTAGATCCACCCTAAAAAACCCTCCATAAAATGACTAAACCACTGAATGACAGTGGTATCTATTTTTTATCAAAAAAATGCTGACCAAAGATGTCAGCAAAAAAACTATACGCTTTTTATTTACTTCGATTTCAATAAAAATTTAGGTCTTATGCTGTCAAGAGTAAATTATTATATAAATATAATTTAATTATAATATTACATCTCTTTAAACTTACCCAATTGATTTAAGATTGACAAATCTGGATTCACTTTTTTCATATGAGTTGCTATGGAGGTTACATGGGATATAAGGTTGGAATATGCCAGTTCAAACCTGAATTTTTGCAAAAAGAGAAGAACTTGGAAAAAATGGGAGACCTGTTGAGAAATGTTACTGCTGACCTTATAGTTTTACCTGAACTTGCATCCAGTGGATATATTTTCAATTTGAAGGAGGAAGTTAAAAGTATTTCCGAAAATCCTCAAAATGGACCTACTGCTGTAGCTTTCAAAAAACTTGCTAAACAGAATAATACAAGCTATGTAGTTGGTATTGCTGAGAAATCTAATGAATATATCTACAATTCTGCCATATTGATCAACCCTGATGGATCAGTTCAATTATACAGAAAAACTCATCTATTTTTTGAAGAAAAAAAATGGTTTAAGGCTGGAGATACCGGATTTAATGTTTTCAATGCCAAGAATAATATCAAAATTGGGATAATGATCTGTTTTGACTGGATATTCCCTGAGTCAGCACGATCTTTAGCTTTAGCGGGAGCTCAAATAATTGCACATCCAACTAATCTTGTTCTTCCCTGGGGTCAGCAGGCAATGCTTACAAGATCCCTTGAAAATGGAGTATTCTCTTTAACTTCCAATAGAACAGGTAGAGAGAAAAACGGTGATAAGCAACTAAATTTTACGGGGATGAGCCAGGTCGTGAACACAAAGGGACAGATAATTCACAGGATGGATCAAACGGAAGAATCGGTTTTTGTAACTGAAATCGACCCACTGGTAGCAGAAGATAAGAGTGTTACCGAATTTAATGATCTTTTATCAGATCGCAGAACGGAGATGTATAAGTTATGAAAAAATATCATATAACTGCAATCTTATTTACACTAATACTCATCTTGAATTTTATATTAACAAAACCTAACCCGACGATCAGGATCTCTACAGCTGATCAGTTAGAAAAGCTATTTAACAAGCCTCAACAAAATATCAATATTATTCTTGCAAGTGGTATTTATGATCTTAGTGCTCAGTCAATTATAGATTCAACTTGCGGGAACTGCGAAATTCAAGATACATTGATCGCAGCAACGGCTGGCCTGATAATTTCCGGAAAAGATATAAAAATTTCTGGACCTGATGATAAAACTGCAGTAATAATAACAAATTCAGGATATGGTTTATTTGTTTTTAATTGTGAAAATTGTGTTCTTGAAAATCTTACGATCACAGGTGGGATTAGAGATTCAAGTGAATTTGCTACTGATGCAGCAATTGTGGTTAAGAACAGCAATGTTGTTATTCGTAATAACAAGATCTCCCGGAATTATGGTGACACATCATTGATAGAGAAGAATATTGTGGGGATAATGGGAATTTGCGGACGTGAAAATTCATTTTTAAGAATTTATAATAATTTGATCACAAAAAATTCCTGGGATGGAATTGCTTTATATCGGGACTCTGAAGCAATGATAGAAGAAAATATTATAGATGGAGTTCACAAAACAGGTGGTAGATATGCACAAGGTGGAAGAGGAATTGGAATAGGTATTACCTGGAATGCAAAAGCCACTATACGGAATAATCTGGTTAAAAGATATTGGAAAGGGATCGGAATTTTTGTAGATGCTGAAGGGATAATAGAGTATAATATCGTGGAAGATGTAACTACCTGGGGAATTTCACTTTGGGATGCAGACAAAGGGAAACCAAGAGGATTCATCAGTAATAATATTATTTATAAAACCGGTGCTATGGGAGCTTCTATAACTTCTTCTACTAAAGAAAATCCCGGTTTTTTTATTGAGAATATCATTGTAAGAACTGCTCAGGATTCTCTTTACGATTCACCCGATTACTATGGTTTTCAATGCTCACTGGCAGAGCATCTTGTTCCAGATGATTTTACTATTGATAAAAACCTTTTTTATGATAATAGAAGAGCTGATCCTCGATTATCAAATCATGATATAAATTTAAAAAAATTCGAAGATATTTTAAAAAGTCAAAAAGAGTGGATAAATCGGATAACAATTTTGGAAAATTCTGATTTTTACAGAGACTTTATTGAATAAACATTTTGGACGCATCAGAATGATACGTCCTGCCTTAATTACACTTTTTCAAGTTTACTTTTCAAATCTTTTATTGCCCTTTCAAAATACATTTGCTTCCTCCGTTTTTTATCTCTAATTCGTTCCTTTAATGGAGAAAGCAATCCAAAGTTTGCATTCATTGGCTGGAAGTTTTTTGTTGGTGAAACAAGGTGTCTCCAAAGTTGACCAGAAATTGTTGTGAGTGGCAACATATCATTAGTATTTTGTAATTCTCCTGTAATTACTTGTGCAACAAGCAACCCTGCTAAAATTGATTCCACATAACCTTCTACACCAGCCAGCTGACCGGCAATATAAACATTTGATTTCTTTTTTAATGACATATCATCTTTTAAAATATGAGGTCCATTCAAATATGTATTGCGGTGGATCGAACCAAATCTAACAAATTCTGCCTTTTGCATGCCCGGGATCAAACGAAATATTCGTTTCTGTTCCCCATACTTCAACATTGTCTGACAGCCAACCAAGTTATAAGAAGTTCTATCGTTATTTTCTGTTCGCAATTGAATTACAGCGTAGGGCCATTTTCCCGTTCTGGGATCATCCAGGCCAACCGGTTTCATCACACCATAACGCAATGTATCTTTTCCTCTTCGAGCAAGCTCTTCAATGGGAGTACAGTTCTCATAGTACTTGAAATCTATCTCTTTAAAGAATCTACTTTCAAATTCATGAACTTCATGCTTTTCTGCTTCATTTAAAGCATCTACAAATGCATAATACTCGTCTTTAGAAAAAGGACAATTCAGGTAATCAGCCTCACCCTTATCATAACGTGTTTTGCGATAAACAATGCTTTCATCAACACTTTCGGCAGTGATGATCGGTGCAATAGCATCAAAGAAATAGAGATGCTCATCTCCAATAATTTTTATCAATTCACCAGTAAGTCTTTGTGATGTTAGTGGACCGGTTGCTATGATTGTGAGTTCATCATCCAAAGAAGTTACTTCTTCCCTATGAACATTGATATTGGGATTATTTTGAATAATTTTTGTTACTTCCCGGGCAAATTTATCCCGATCAACAGCTAAAGCATTTCCGGCAGGAACACTGTATTCTTCAGCAATTGGCAGTAGTTTACAACCCAAAATTTTCATCTCTTCTTTTAACAATCCGGAAGCTGTTGTTATTAATTTACTTTTGAGGGAATTACTGCAAACGACCTCTGCAAAATCACCGGTTTGATGTGCTTCGGTTTGTTTACCGGGTCGCATTTCATAAAGTTCAACCTGCCAGTTATTATCAGCAAATTGCAGAGCCGCTTCACAGCCGGCAAGCCCGGCACCTATTATTTTAATTGTTTTTATTTTACTTTCTATTTTCAATTTTCCCAATCTATCTCAATCGCATATTTTATCGGGTCTTTCATTCCTGCTTCTTTGAAGGCGTTTATTCTCAGTACACAACTATCGCATTTTCCGCAGGCAATATCATTATTCTTATAACAGCTCCAACTTAACTCTAGTGGTGCTCCCATTTCAAATCCGAGTTTAATTATCTCAGCTTTTCTTTTATGTATTATAGGTGTTCTCAGTTCAATTTTGGTTTCATCTTTTGTACCCAGATCAATGGCTTTTTCCAATGCTTTATAAAAACTCTCCCGGCAGTCAGGATATCCTGAACTGTCTTCTTCCACTGCACCGACGTATATTCTGTTAACTCCGATAACTTCCGCCCAGCTTGCTCCAATGGTAACCAAATGAGCATTTCTAAAAGGTACATAAGAATCAGGAACACCTTCCTCACCATCATGATCTTTTATCTTCATTTTATCATCAGTCAAACTTGAGCCACCAATTTCTTTCAGGTAACTTATATCTACAACAAGGATGTCTTTAGGATTGAAGAACTTGCACATTTTACGGAATGCCCTCATTTCCCTTACCTCTGTTTTCTGCCCGTAATTCAAATGCAGAAAGTAAATCTCATCACACTCTTTTTTTGCAATAGCTGCTGTTACCAAACTATCCATTCCACCACTTAAAAGTACGATCCCTTTATTCATAATTATTCCTTCCTATTTACTTATTATTAAACATCGAATATCACTGAATACATCATAGTCTTTGATTTGTTTCACTACTCTACATATTCTGTGTCTTTGTGTCTCTGTGTTTATTATCTAAAATTTCAGAAACAGCTCGTATACTTAGCGGATCGACGAATAGAGTTTTCTGATTTGTATATGTAACATATCCGGGGGCACTTCCCCGTGGTTTTCGCACATAACGTATTTGAGTATGATCAACAGGCACGTTGGTAGATTTTTTTGCCTTGCTGTAGTAAGCTGCAAGTTGGGAACATAAAAGTCTTAATTTGCCCGGAAGTTCCTTCTTGTTGAAATTGCGTAAAATTACATGTGTTCCTCTAAATACTCTCGTGTGGAACCACCAGTCGTGCGGTTTGGCAAAACGTGTAGTAAGTATATCATTTTCATTACTGGTTCTGCCAATATAAATTTCCCAATCTTCATTGATAGTTATCTTTTTATAACTAGTTTTTTGAGGTTTTGTTTTTTTACTTTTTTCTTGATTTGCCAAGAATATTTCTATTTCTTCCAGATCAAAAATATTTTTCTTTAATATTTCGATCTCATGTTGAGTTTTTTTAATTTGTTTTTGAATTTCTACTTTTCCATCTCTTGCTTTGCGATATTTTTTAAAGTAGTTCTCAATATTCTGTTTAGCACCTTTATCAGGATCCAGTTTTACCTCGATCTCAGGGAAATCAGCCACATAGTAATTCTTAAGAAGAATCGAGTTCATTCCTTTTTTTAGTAAAGTAAAATTCGCCTTTAATAGTTCTGCCTGTTGTTTCCAAGCTTCTTCCTTATTTGCTATTAGAAGTTCTTCTTTCTGCTTTTCGATCTTTTTGTTTTTCTTCTTAATCACTTTATTGAATTGTTTGATCTTTTCATTTTTTATTCTATCGTTTCTTGCCTTGAATATCCAGTTGAAATACAAATCTTCAAATAATGGATTCATTGAATTAAAATTTGGAAGATCAGTAGAGGATTCACTAATTTTCTTTATTGTTTGGATACTAACAGGAAACTTTACTTCTTCTTTGTTTATCATAAAATCTGTTTGAGGTGGAGTATATGCCAACCCAGGCAGGATCTGTCTCTGCTTGTTTTCAGCAAAGCTTACTTTTCTTATGCAGTCTAATATCCGTACATTGTCTGCTTCTTGCCTAAGAAGAATAATATTTTGATAACGTGGAATTAATTCCAAAACTAATGTGTAGTTCTGCTTGTTATTATAAATATCAACTTTAGAGAAATTCAGGGATATTATTCTATCTGTCTCAAATATGCTAAATTCTATTAAACGTGCTTTACTAAGATGAGTGTTAAATGTATCAAGTTCGTTTTTGTGTATAAAAGGAAGAGTCTTATTTTGAGTAAAGAAGCAGAAACAATCCTGCGATGAAAGATTAATGTGAAGACCTTTTTTTTGCTTACTGAATTCAATGAAATATTGATCTTCAAATTTACCTAATGATCTTAAGATAAGATTTTGTTTCCTGTTTTCTTCTAACCATTCTGCTAAATATTTATATTGCATTTCTTCCTCAAATCCTTTCAATTATCAAGAAAAAATATCAACTGATTCTGTCTATAAAAACAAATCTGATAATGCATTCCATGTAGTGTTCTCTACATTATTCTTGACATCATGCATACTTAATGGAGATTTTAATATAAATTTTTCGGGAGGATACAATGAATAAAAGAAATATTTTAATAGCAACATTTATAATTATCAGTCTAGTGAGAGCTTATGCGATTGATTCAGTTGCATATCCACTTAAAATTAAAGGGAATGTGAATCTCACCAGAGATCTTGAAAGTAGTGTATTAAAGCTTGGTGACAAGCTTTTCAATGGAGATGAGATTGAAACAAAAACAGAATCTTTTGCTGCTATCAAGTTCAATGATGAGAGTTCCATTATTAAGCTATTTCCTAATACTATTCTAAATATTAGAACAGAAGAAGAGGGTGGCAAATTCAACAAGAAAAGCTTTCTTAAAATGGGTGAACTCTGGGCTAAAGTAGAAAAAGGTTCAGGTGGATTTGAGATCAATACATCCACAACTGTTGCTTCGGTAAAAGGAACCAACTTTATGATGAATGTAAATGAAGATGGTATTACTGAGTTATTTACATTTGAAGGTGAAGTCTTATTCCAAAACACGATCACTGGCGAAAATATATCGGTAGGAGCAGGGCAAAAAGGTACGATTTCTGGAGATCAACCAATTGTTTTAACTCCATTTTCACCTGACGAAATTAATGAAGCTACAAATGAATTCATTAATGAAGATTATGACATGATAAAGAAAGAAATCCCTCCTAAAATTGAGAGTGAAAAAGTTCCGCCGACAGAACACATAGAACCTGTAATAGAGCCGGAAACTGAAGTTCTAGAGGAAGACACAGAAGAATCAACACTTTCAGGACCTTTTAACATGGGTGGAGGAGTTGGCTCAGTAATGCTGGGAGAAAAAACTTATACCCAGATCAGGTTATTGCCTGAACTTACTTTCGGCAAATTTGGTCTCGGACTGGATATTGATCTTATGATCGATAGCAACGGTAAAGTACGAAAAGAAGATTGGGATAGTTTTGAAGATTATGTAAATAAGATTTATTATCTTCGTTATGGCCAGCGAGGCGACTCTTTTTTTGGAAGACTTGGTGGTTTCAAATCTTATACTTTAGGTCATGGACTTGTTATGAAAGATTATTCTAATATGCTGCGTTATCCGGAATATAAGCAGATAGGCATACAACTTGGCGGGAACCTGCCAATAGCCGGAATGACAGCAGAACTGTTTACTTCTAATGCTGTGAAAAATGAAGTTCTGGGTGGAAGACTGACGATACAGCCATTAAATAATACCAGCATTCCTTTATTAAATAAACTTGTTTTCGGTGGAACTATTGCACATGGCAGAAATCAAGTAAAAGGATTAATGGATTCTGATGATGATAATTACCCGGATTATTTTGATGATTATCCTTTCGATGATAATTGGCATAATGAAGTAGATCATGATATTAATGACTGGTTAAATGCATATGTTTCAATTAATGGAGATTCAACGGGATTTGATAATTGGTTTTATGAAGATGAGGGTTATATTGATCTGCTGAGAAATAAATCTTTTAATGACATCCCAAAAGATGCTGTAACCGTTTTTGGCGTTGATTATGAACTGCCGTTTATTCAGAATCCGCTATTCACATTAAGCCATTATGGTGAAGCAGCTCAGATAATGGATCATAAAATGGGGTTTATATTTCCTGGTTTCTATTCTAAATTTCTTATTTTTCACATGAATCTAGAATATAGAATATATCAGGAAGATTTCCTGCCGGCTTACTTTGATCAACTATATGATGAGCAGAGAGCTACTGTCTACACCGATATAGATAGTGTTCTCACAAAGGAAAGTCTTCTTCAGTATACCACTAAATCTCATGGCTGGTATGGAGGTCTCACAACTAATATTCTTAATTTCCTATTTATCACTGTAGCATACGAAGATATGTATGATGATAATGATGCTAACTACCGATCACTATGGGGAAAAGCAAATCTTGATACAAAAATTATTCCAAAACTTTCAAAAGCTGAAATTGGCTATACTCAAACCGGATTTGATAAATTGTCCGAATTTAAAACTGCGAATGCGGTTATAAGCGGTTCATTGGGTTATGAATTAGGTGGAAGTACGCAGTTAATTGGACGTTATCAAGAGTATTATGTTGATCTTAATAATGATGGTATAATTAAGGGTAAAGATGAAACTATAACTTCCATGAGCATGGGTGTTGAATTTAGTTTTTAAGATTCCTCCGTCATTGCGAGAAACGACAGTGACGCGGCAATCATTTCTTTCTTCTCATTCGGCAATAGAGATTGCTTTGTTTGATGCCGTAGAAAGAAAACTCGCAAAGACTTAAAAATATTTATGAATAATCTTATAGATGCACACTGTCATCTGGCAGATGAAAGAATTGCTTCTAACCTGCAGAATGAAATTGAAGAAGCTAACAAAGTTGGAATTACACATTTCTTTTCTTCTGCATTATGCCAGAAAGAATTTGAATGGCATCAGGACAATGCATTTCCCGGGATGAAATGGTGTGCTGGAATCCATCCCTATTATGATGAATCAGCTGAAAATGATTTCAAAACTTTGATAAAACTCTGTGATGAAAAGCAGATTATTGCTATTGGTGAAATTGGTCTGGATAAACGAAAAAACAATTTCGAGTGGCAGAAAAAAATGTTGTTAAGGCAGTTGGATTTGGCAAGAAATTATGATCTTCCTGTTGTTTTTCACAACGTGCGTCAGTATTATGAAATGCATAAAATTTTAAAAAATAATTTCCCGAAAATCCGCGGGATTCAGCATTCATTTAAGGGGTCACAAGAAGTTTTTGAAGTTTACAAAAATTATGACATTGCTTTTTCCGTATGTAGTAAATTGCCTAAAGATGGAGTAATACGCTCAATCATAAAACACGGCTTTTATCTTTTTGAAACTGACGCCCCATATCAGAAACCACCGCACTCAAAAGAAAAATATAATCATTTAAAAAACCTGCTGTGGACAGTTGAAAAAATTTCAAAAATTACTCGAGTTGACATAACTGAATTAAAAGAAATTCAATACTTGAGCTACCAGAATATATTCCATGAAGATTTATAGGAAACATGCATGAAACAATTTAATAGAACTGAATTATTATTTGGAAAAGAAGCAATAGAGATATTTCAAAAAACAAGAGTAGCTGTGATGGGTTTGGGTGGTGTTGGCAGTTATGCTGCTGAAGCACTTGCCAGAAGTGGGATTGGTTCATTACTGCTGGTTGATTTTGATACGATCGGACTGTCTAATTTGAATAGGCAGCTTCCAGCACTTCATAGTACAATTGGAAAACTAAAAACCGAAACAATGCGAGATAGGTTATTGGATATTAATCCAAATGTTAAAATTGAGATATATTCGGATTTTTTTAGACGTGAATCCCGTGATGAACTTTTAGAAAATGTTGATTTTGTCGTTGATGCAATAGACAGCTTAGGACCAAAAGCTGAGCTTTTAGAATCAGTTTACAATATGAAGATACCGGTAATTTCTGTAATGGGAGCTGGAGGAAAATTTGATCCCTCAAAAATTATGCAGGCAGATATATCTGAAACTCACATGTGTCCTCTTGCACGTAAAGTACGAAAATATTTACACAGGAGAGGTATTTTTAAAGGCATCACGGTAATATACTCAACTGAGCAACCAATTCCTCAATTTGATTTTGAAGCTGGTTCAAAAGAAGAATGGGGTTCAACTCAAGGTAGGAAAAGAGGGACACTTGGTTCTGTAGTCTATCTACCGGCAATTATGGGAATGTGGGCTGCTAGTTATGTTTTAAGAAAATTAGCAGGGAAAATATAAATTATTCTTTACTCTATTAGTGTTTCTTCTTGAATATATTTTTCAGGAATTTGTTTTTTCGCTTTTGCACCCAGAGTTTCTATCTTTTTAGCACGTGAAATGAGATTCCCTGAACCTGTAGATAGCTTCTTTGCTGCATCATTATATGCACCTTGAGTTCTTTTTAAATTTACATCAATCTTTTCAAGATCATCAATGAAACCATTTAACTTATCCAAAAGAGCACCACCCTGTCGAGCAATTTCAAAAGCATTCTTAGTTTGATTTTCCTGACGCCAGATAAAAGCAATCGTTCTCAAAGTTGCCAGTAAAGTACTTGGACTCACGATTACGATCTGTTTATTGTAGGCATATTGATAGATCATGTTATCATGCTGCATAACAACTGCAAAAACACCTTCAATGGGTATGAAGAGCATCACAAAATCAGGAGAATTTAAGCCTTTCAAATCTTGATAATTCTTTTTATGAAGATCATCAATCTGAGATTTTATTGAGAGATTCAAAGCTTTTAAATAGCCTGCTGCCTGTTCTTCTGTTTCAGAAGTAACCATGCGCTCATAATTTACCAAAGAAACCTTGGAATCAACTATCACGTGTTTCTCTTCAGGAAGATTAATTTTAACATCGAGTTGTTTTCGATGACCATCATCATCAACTAGACTGACCTGAGTTTCGTAGTCAATCCCCTTTCTCAAACCTGATTCTTCCAGAATTCTTTCCAAGATCACCTCTCCCCAATTGCCCTGCATTTTCACATCACCTTTCAGAGCTTTAGTCAGGTTATTGGCATCATCACTGATCTTTTTATTCAAATCTTTGAGTCCCTTAATTTGTTCAATTAACGAAGCATTGCTTATCCTGTTTTTCTCATCTGTATGTTCTACCTTCTGTTCAAAATCTTTGATCTTTTCTTTTAATGGATTTAAGAGTTCATCCAGATTTGCACGATTTTGTTCAGTAAATTTCTTGGTTTTTTCCTCTAAAATCTCATTCGCCAGATTCTTAAAAGCATCTGTGAATTTTGCCTGCAACTCTTCTAACTCTTTCTTCTGATCATTTAACTTTTCCTGTAAGTTCAGATTTATTGTATCAAGTTTGGCTATCTCTGACAGCAAATTTGTGCTTTTTTCTCGTTCTGTATTCAGCTCTGATTCTGATTTTATTATCTCACTTTCAAATAGTTTAATTTTTTCATCCTGTTTGCCTTTTTTACCGAAAAAAAACAACCCGATAATTATTCCGCCAATTAAAATTCCAGCAAACAAGTATAGTAGTTCCATATATCCTCTCAACTAAATATTATCAGCAAGTTTAATTTTACTTTTTAGTTCTTCCTCTTCTAATTTTTCCATCTCAGCTAACGCTTTATTAAGTAGGACAACACGTTCCCGATACGGTATAAAAGCACTTTTAAATCCATTTATGATGATACTTTTCACATCTGCATAATCCAATCCCAATTCGTTAATGGCAAGCATATACTCATCGGTAAGAGTTGTATTGGAAACCAACCTATTATCAGTGTTAAGAGTAACACGCAGTCCATAATCAAGATAGAAACGCAACGGATGCTTTTTAATGCTGGAAACAGATTTTGTTTGCAAATTACTTTTCAAACAAATTTCTAACGGAATTCGATGATCATTAACATAGTTTAGAAGATCTCCATCCTCTATCAAACGCGTCCCATGCCCAATTCTGTGAGTACTGCAGTAATGAAGGGCTTCATGTATACTTTTTGGACCATACGCCTCACCTGCGTGTACCGTAATATTGATGTTATTGTTAAGAGCCAGGTAGAAAGCTTCCATATGTTTTTTGGCTGGATGATTGTATTCAGCGCCTGCCAGATCAAAACCGATAACTCCTCTGTTTTTATATGCTACAGCTAATTTTGCCAATGTAACTGAAGTATCCGGATCCATGTTCCTTATACCACAAATGATAACACCTGTACGAATATTAAACTTCTTCTCAGCTTCCCTCAACCCTTTTAATACAGCATCAGAGATCACAGTTAATTTAAGTCCTTTTTCCGTATGCAGGATCGGTGAGTATCGTACTTCTAAATATCTTATATTCTCTTTGGCAGCATCTTCAGCAAGTTCATAAGCTGTCCTGACTAAAGCATCCTCGGTTTGCATTACACTCAAGGTTATATCAAAAGCTTTCAAATATTCATCCAGACTTTGGCACTCTATGTCACAACAAACTATTTTCTTTAATTCTTCTTCTGTATCCGCTGGTAATTTTACATTTTGTTTTTTTGCTAATTCTAGAATTGTGGAAATTCTAATTGATCCATCCAGATGTACATGCAGATCGGTTTTTGGCAATTTCTCAATAAATTCTTTTTTTAGTTTCATATTACAACTCCGTTTAAATATAATTCTTAAGAACTAATTCTGTAAAAATTAAAACTTCCATTTATCATAGCAAACTATTTTATTAAATGTATTTCTCTTTTTACTACCTGCAAATACTTTCAAAGCTTTTTCATAAACCGTTTTTTTCTCTTTGGGATATCCAAACGGGCTAAGAGCAACGATCCTGATTTTCTTTGGGATCTCCAGTATTTCTCTTACTTTTTGTTCATTAAAAGCAGCCAGCCAGCAACTTCCGATTCCATAATTCCATGCTGTAAGCATCATTTGCTGGAATGCGATAGCAGTATCAACCAGATAATAATCTTGCTCATTCATTATTCCACTTTTGGCTGGATCAGCACAGGCAACTATAACCAGCGGGGCATCTTTAATAAAGAAATTAACTTTACTTACCAATCCACTTCTAAGAGCTAATTCTTTAATAATATTCTTATCCCGAACAACTACAAAACGCCAGCACTGCTTGTTTTGAAAAGATGGAGACAGCCTTGCTGCCTCCATCATATCGTTAATAATTTCTTCCGGTACTGCTTTATTCTTAAAACTTCTTACACTTTTCCGCGAAAAAATTACTTCTTTAAATTCCACTAAAATGAAACTCCAATACCGGCATTGAAAACTGAGTATTTGCTAACAGTGTAATCTGCATAAATTTTAAGGAGGAGCAAGCTGTATCTAATACCGACTGTTGCTCTCACATCATTTTCACCATCGACATCAAATTTGATATTCTGTTCAATTTCCTCAATTTCGTTAGCTTGATTTAAGGTTTGATATGTATAATCGTATTCAGCAGTTACATTTGTTTTATCATAACCAACACCTGTATAAAGAGTCCACATAAGCAGTTTTTTACTAACTTCAAGATTGGCATTGATATTTGAAAATTTCAATATATCACCAACATATAGATTTTGATATGCTGCCTGCACTGCGATATCTATAGGAAAAAGTGGAATATATTGATCTATACTATGTTTCAGCCCAACACCCCAGAAACCAATATCTCCAATATCTTTACTGATCTTAACTTTTGGCATTCCACGTACCATTATCTCACTTCCAAAAGGTAAACCCAGGTTAAATTGCGGCATTAAGAATGGAACTGCTGGTAAATTAGCTCCATTTGGCAAAGACAAATCCAATTGTGATGCATCTAATCCCGGAATATCATTAAGAAGATCATTATGCTCAAAAGTAGCTCCATCCTTTCCAAAAACTGTTGCAGATTCTAATTCTTCAACTGGATAAAGATAAATAACTTGAGTTGTATCACTAGGATTAACAATAGAAATATCCGGTCTGATAGCTGTGAATATTTTATCTTCCTTTGGAACAAAGGCTGCCATCATATTCACATTCAAACCGAATGTAAAAGGTTTGAGAACTTTGGCTGTATTAAATAACCCTGTATTCATTGTTGTACCAAATGCAGTTACCAAAGGTTTTACATAAACTATGCCATTATCTTCACCAAACTGTTCCAGTTTCTCCTGAACACCGGCAAACAGTGCTGTAATCATTACTATAAACATTAAACTCAAAAATACTTTTTTCATTTTTCCTCCTAATTATTTATGCTATTACATTTTTTTAATCTTCAATTTATTCTTGTCAAACTTTTTGAAAACCACTTTAAAAAGTCAATGCAAAAGCTAATTATAAAACTCAATCTCATTTTTCAATCTATTTTAAAAACTTTTCTACCTATAATTTCTCCTATATTTATCAATTTAAAGTTTCTGAAAACACTTATTTGAATCCAACAAATAACTTTACAAAAAAGTTAGCGGCAAATTCTTTGCATACTTAGAATTACGGAGTTTATAGATGTTGAAAAATAAAAAGATTTTATTAGGAATAACGGGAGGGATAGCTGCTTATAAAGCAGTTGATCTTGCTAGTAAACTCACAAAAAGTGGAGCTGAAGTAAGAACTATTATGACTGCTCATGCATGTGAATTTGTTAGCCCACTTACCTTCAAATCAATTACACATCAACCTGTTATTACTAAGATGTTCAATGCTGAAGCAGACATTCAACATATATCACTTGCAGATTGGGCTGATATTTTAGTTATAGCTCCTGCTACTGCAAACATAATTGGAAAAACAACTTTCGGGATTGCTGATGATCTGCTTTCCACAACTATTATGGCCACAAAGGCTCCTGTATTATTTATTCCAGCAATGAATATTCACATGTATGAAAATCCAATTGTTCAAGAAAATATTACAAAACTTACTAAATTTGGATATTTCTTTATGGAACCTGAATTCGGATTTCTCGCTTGCGGTTATGAAGGGAAAGGAAGATATCCCAAAAACGAGGAAATAATATTCAACATTATAACATACCTCGATTATAAAAAAGACCTTAAAAACAAAAATATTCTGGTAACAGCAGGTGCCAATATAGAAGATATAGATCCTATGCGCTTTATAACAAATCATTCTTCAGGTAAAATGGGATTAGCCTTAGCTCGTGCTGCTCATATAAGGGGAGCTAATGTTAAATTGATCTATTCCTCTATTACTGACGAGGTTCCTGAATACTTGAATTCTGTAAAAGCAATTTCAGCACAGGATATGTATAGAGCAATTCTCAAAGATTATCCAAATTATGATATTACATTTATGATGGCTGCTGTAGCAGATTATACACCAGCAGATCCATCCAGACAAAAAATAAAAAAATCAGCTGATCTGAACCTTGAATTAAAAAGAACAAAGGATATTTTAAAGGAACTCGGTGAGAAAAAAGTAAAGGGACAAATATTAGTTGGTTTTGCGGCTGAATCTGAAAATATTAAAGAAAATGCACTGCAAAAGCTAACAAAGAAGAACTTGAATTATATTTGTGCTAATAACCTTAAAGTTTCTGGTAAAGATGATACTGAAATCATTGTTTTGAGTAATAGTATAGAAACTAAAATCAGTGGCGATAAGTTCTACGCAGCTCATCAAATTTTAAATGCTATTTTAGGATTAGCAAAAAAGTAAAAAAATATGAAAAATAATGCTATAATTATAACAGGTGCAAATGGAAATGTAGGTTCCTACATTGCTAAGAAATATTGTGATAAAGGTGAAAATCTGATATTGATCATTCATAAAAATGATCATCGGATTAAAGATCTGGTAAGAGATAATTCTGCAAAAGTAAAAACATTACAAGTTGATCTTTCTAATTATTCTGATCTTAAAATTAAACTGGAAAAGGTTATTTCTAAAACAGATTGGAAACCGGATCGTTTGATCCATACAGCAACAGCACGAAGCAGTATTATAATTTCCCTCGCTGATACTGATCCTGAACTATGGAAAAGTATTATTAATGCAAATCTGATTGGAACTTTCAATATTTTAAAAACTTCTCTTAAATATTTTAAGAAAAACACTTATGGCAAGATCGTACTTTTTGGTTCAAATGTTTCAAGGATCGGACTTCCGAAAGGTGCTGCATATGCAGCTTCTAAAGCAGCTATTGCAAATATTGGCAGGACACTTGCTTCTGAAGAAGCTGCCAATAATATTATTGTGAATACCGTATCTCCGGGACCTATAAAAATTGACGATAGCCAATTCTCTGAAAGTTATCGAAAATTCCGCGAAGAATATTATAAAGAGAAATTACGGGATATCCCACTTAAAAGGTGTGCTTCATTCCAAGATATTTTTGGACTTTGCAAATTTCTTCTTTCTAAAGATAATTCTTATATTACAGGAGAGGAATTCTTTATAACCGGCGGAAAGATTTAATGCGAATTATTTGTATAATTATTGTTTTATTTTCACTTATTATTCCACTCGAAGCAAAATTTAATATCGCTGCTTATCCGCAATTTTCATATTCTGAAGAAACTGGTTTTTTAGCAGGTATGATAAGTTATTCAAGATTTCAGTTCAATGATTTTCCAAAAGAGATCCCAAAGCAGAAATTAACTGTTCAAGCAGTTTACACATCAAAAAAGCAATTAAGCTTAATGTTTGAACCTTTCCTGTTTACAAAAAATGGGGTATATGAGTTTGAAACTGAATTTACCTACAAATATTTTCCATCTGAATTTTATGATATTGGCAACAACGATTTTAATGCTGAGAGTGAGAAGTATACTTCACAAAGATTTTCAATAGATCTAATTGTGAAAAGAAAGATCAAGAACGCCTGGTATTTACTCGGATTCGCAGAACTATATAGATCTAATCTAAAGAAGATACAAGAAGACGGAATTTTACAAGAGCAGTTAGTACCAGGGAGTGAACCATTCTCAATAATCGGACTTGGAAGTGGACTCATGTATGATACTAGGAACTCAGCAACATATCCAACCAAAGGAGAGCTTATCAAATTAGAATTCAATGGATATAATGACTTGTTTGGTAGTGATTATAATTATATCCAGTTTCAATTTGTAGCCAGCAAATATTTTAGCATTGCAGAGAATCAAGTTTTTGCCATTTCTTCAAATGTGACATTTACAGATGATATTGCTCCTTTTCAAAAACTACCTCAACTAGGTGATAAGCTTCGTGCATACCCAGATGAAATATTTATTAACAATAAATTGTACTCATTACATACAGAGTATCGTGTATTTCCTTTTTCTTCTAAGATCTTAAATCGATTAGGCTTTGTTCTTTTTTTTGAAACAGGTGAAGTTGCTTCTGAAGTACGAAATTTTTCTACTAATAATCTACATTGTTCTTACGGTGGAGGATTTAGATTTTCAGTTTTTACTGATGAACGTTTTAATCTAAGATTTGATATAGGTTTATGCAATGATCATAGAAGTTTTGAAATTAGTGGTGGAGAAGCTTTTTGAAACCTTTTTTTCTTTTTGTAATGATAATCCTGACATCTACTATCATACAAGCTTTTGAGATCGGTGAGAAACTAACTTTTAGAATAGAATATGGTATTATTAGAGCCGGTGAAGCAACAATCCAAATAAATTCCCACACCTATAAGGATTCAACAGAATGTTATAAGATCGAATCCCTGGCAAAAACAAATTTTTTCTTCGATAATATTTATCGAGTTAGAGATAAAATTGAGTCGATCTGGGATAAAAATGATCTGGTTTCCCACAGGTTTACAAAAAAACTTCAGGAAGGTTCATATCGTCAATACAGAATTCATTTCTATTATCCAGAACAAAATTTCACAATCTATACAAAATTCGGGAGAAAGACAAAAAATTTCAAAGAGGTGAAAATGGATATCCCTGAGAACACCCAGGATATTCTCAGTGCACTATATTATCTTCGTCTGCAGGATTTTACAATTGGAGATACATTAACGATAAATGTGACTGCAGATGGCAGAAATTATCCCGCTGACGTAGTAGTTCATAGAAAAGAAAAAATAAAAACAATCTTTGGTAAAAAGACATGTTTTGTTGTTGAACCAATTCTAAAAGGTGATGCAATATTTAAACAGACTGGAAAAATTTATATCTGGTTAACAGCAGATGAGCATAAAATCCCGGTAAAAATGAGCAGTAAAATAATTTTTGGTAACTTCAAGGCAATATTAAAAGATGCAGAAAATATCCCTTACAAAAAAAAGTAGCTACTGGTATCATCTTCCTCCTGAGTTTATAGCTCAGCATCCAAAAGATAAACGTTCAGAAAGCAGGATGCTTGTTCTGAACAGGACATCAGGGAAGATACAACATGATAAATTCAATCATATTATCAATCATCTGAAACCTACCGATATATTGGTTGTAAATAAAACGAAAGTAATACCAGCCCGTTTATTCGGAACGAAAAGCACAGGCGCAAAAGTTGAAATTTTTCTTCTGGAACAAAAAACTGATAACCGTTGGGAATGCCTTGTAAAGCCGGGTCGAAAGTTAAAGATCGGCTCTGAGATCATTTTTAATGAAGACCTCAAAGCAAAGATCATTGATCATGCTGATGAAGGTGGCAGGATCGTTGAATTTTATTGGGAAGAAAATTTTTGGGATATTCTTGAGAATATTGGTAATGTACCACTTCCACCATATATAAAAAGAGAATCCACAGACAAAGATAAAGAGACATATCAGACAGTATATGCCCAGGAACGTGGATCTGTAGCAGCACCAACTGCCGGATTACATTTCACAATACCACTTATGCAACAGATCAGAGAAAAGGGCATTGAAATATTAGAAGTTGTTCTGCACGTTGGATTAGGTACCTTTAGACCTGTAAAAACTGATGATATTAAAGATCATACAATGCATAGTGAGCATTGCAGCATTTCGGAAGAAGTCGCTGCAAAGATAAATAAGGCAAAGAAAGAAGGTAGGCGGATTATCGCAGTAGGAACAACTACAACCCGTACATTAGAAAGTTTTGCTGAAAACGGCCATTTGGAAAGCGGTTCACATTGGACAAAGATATTTCTGTATCCTGGAAAAGAAATTCAAATCATTGATGGATTGATCACTAACTTTCATATGCCTGAATCAACTTTAATGATGCTGGTTTCTACTTTTGCCGGCTATGAGAATATAATGAATGCATACAAAATTGCCGTTGAGGAGAAATACAGATTCTTCAGTTATGGTGATGCGATGTTAATAATATGAAAGATTTCCAACATCCATTATTTGATGAAGTTATATATTTTAAAAAAGTAGGAAGCACCTCTTCTAAAGCAGAATCTCTTATTAAATCCAATTCTGCTCAGGGTAATTTCCTCTGTCTTGCCGATGAACAAACTTCCGGCAGAGGACGTGGCAAAAACTCATGGATATCACCAAAAGGTGGTTTGTGGTTAACACAGGCACTTTACGGATTCAGCTTCAAATCTAATATTACGATCTTTACAGGAATCTGCTTACATAAAATTTTTGTTGAATTATTTCCCTCGATCTCCCAGAATTTAAAGATCAAATGGCCGAATGATATTTACTTAAATGATAAAAAAATCTGTGGTATCCTTTCCAGTCACCTCAGCAACAGAAAATATCATCTTATCGGGATCGGTATAAATACAAACATAGAACAATTTGATGATGAGCTAAAAACTAGTGCAACTTCATTACAAATCGAATTAAAAAAACCAATTGATAACAATAAATTATTATTAAGTTTTTTGGATAATTTTGCCTCAGAACTTCCCGGGTTTGTTGAAGAAGAACTGGATATAAAATACTTTAATAAACACTCTTTACTGAAAGGACTTCAGATCGAACTTGATACCGATTATAAAATATTTAAAGGTAAAGCTAAAGGGCTTGATAAAAACGGCGCCTTACTCATTGAACTAAAACCCGGTATGATCCAACCATTCTATGCTGGTTCTGTAATTAGTTGGACAGAATAATTTTCGACATGATCAACAGGATTAACAGGATTTTTTAACAAAAAGGACATAGAAAAGAGATACCAAATGAATAATCTAAAATTTGTAGATGTAACTCCAGAAAATGTAAATGAACATGGATTCTTCTGCGTTAAAAACATTAAGTCTAAAGAATTTGAGATGAAAAAAGAATGGTTTAAAAAATCTTACACCGAAGGTTTGAGGATCAAGATCATGGTGAATAAAGCTGGGAAACAGATCGGATACATTGAATTCGTTCCGTCTGAATATGCCTGGCGTCCAATTGAAGCACAAGGATTTATGTTCATCCAGTGTTTATTCATGTACAGCAAGAAAGACAAAAATATTGGTAATGAATCATTACTGATAAAAGCCTGCGAAGAAGAAGCGAAAAAGCTTAAAATGAAAGGCATCTGTACGATGACCAGCAAAGGAACTTTTATCGCTGATAAAAGATTATTTGAGAAGAACGGATTTACCCAAACTGATAAACTAGAACGTTTTGAATTGATGGTAAAGAAGTTCAACCTTACAGTTGAAGATCCAAAACTTATTGATTGGACAAAGAATCGTGAAAAATATCAAGGCTGGCATCTACTCTACGCAGATCAATGTCCTTGGCATCATAAATCTGTAGAAGCTCTGCAGGAAGTTGCAACAGAGAATAATGTTACATTAACTATCACAAAATTGAATTCAAGCAAGGATGCAAAAAATTCTCCTTCCGGGTTTGGTACTTTTAGTCTCTTACACAACGGCAAACTTTTGGAAGATCATTATCTGAGCGCTACTAGATTCAAGAATATCTTGAAGAAAGAATTATAAAAAAAAGGCAGATCAACGATCTGCCCCTACGCTTATCCGCTTATATACTTACACGCTTACCGCACTAAAATCCAACCCTCAAACCAGCTACAAAATTCCTTCCTGCAGCAGGCCAGTAATAGTTTGCTCCAGTCCAGTCCTCTCCACCCCAGGGATCATAATAACCGGCAGTTTCATATTCTTTATCTAAAATATTATTTGCTTTCAGGTTCAATTGCAAATCAAATTTATCAAATAATTTTGTGATGTTAACAACAGCTCCCATATTAACAATGCTAAATGGATCAATTATGCGATCCTCATTTTCAGTATTATCCAAGTATTGTTTCCCTACATACTGAAGTTGAGTAAAAATATTGAAATGTTCTAAGCTATAGATAAGCTTACCATTGCTGACAATATCCGGGAATCCGGCAATAGTGTTTCCGGAAAGATCTATATCTCCGGACCAATCTTTCATAATAAATTTTTCAAAATAGTTATCACTATAACTAAAGTTAGCGGATAATTTCAAGTTGGCAGGTAATATCACTTTTGCGGATAGTTCCAAACCACGATGAACAGTTTTATCAGCATTTCCTCTAATTGGACTTCCTTCATCATCAACTCCTCCATAAGCAACTATCTCGTCGGTGAAATTCATCCAATATCCATTTATATCGAGATCAACCAATCCCTTGGAATATCCCACCCCAAATTCAATATCATGTAATTTCTCTTCTTTCACATACGGGTCACTCCAATTGATCTTCTCGATATCACCATCATCATTATAAACTGTATCTGCAACAGCAAAAAGAGGTGCTACACCTAGATCATCAGGTCCATCCCAGGTGTCATAGAGTTCACTGTCCGTAGGTTCTCTCTGTGAGATAGAAAAATTTCCGTAAATATTCAAACTTTCATTCACATTATAATTAGCACCAAAGCGTGGATTAAAAAAATTGTAATCCACTTCATAAGCATTCAGATTTTCTCCGAAATAATTACCAGCTTCCAATTGTTCAAAGTTATAATTAATATGCTGTAAATATAAATTAACCATAATTGAAAGATTATTTACTGGTTTATAAGTTTCATTTAGGTAAGCAGTTAAATATTGTTTTTCTCCAATGTAATTATAGTAATCCTGACCGCTTACATAATCAAGCGTATCAACACCAATCACCTCTTTTATCTCTCCCCAATGATCACTATTGAATCCGCTCAGATAAGTTCCTGCAGTAAAGGTTCCTTTCCGGTGACGTAAATTGTACTGAGAAACCCAGCCATAGTGATTTTTAGTAATCCACTTTTGGCGAATGATATCAGCCTCTTCATCAATATCAACATCAACCAGACCGTGTTCCCAAAGATTACGATCTTCTTTATATTGTTCATAAAAACCGTTGCCGTGAATATAGAAAATTGAGTTATTAACTTCTGAATTATCATTTAAGAAATAACTGTGATGCAATTCAAAATGCGGTTGGGAAAAATCATCTACATAATTGTCGTATGTATATGGATTATGTTGATGGTTCTCTTCCAGTTCCCAATCTCCTGAAGCTTCCCAGGCAGCATGAGTAAGTTCATGTCCGGTATAGAAATTTAGCTCTGTCATTGATCGTTCTCCCTGTCTGGAAACATTTGTGAAAATAGACCAGAGATTAGAAGCTGAGTTATCTCTGTATCCATCGGAAGCAACCTGGGAAAATCGGATATTTGTACTGTATTTCCCAAACTTCTGTGCTGTTTTTAAGCCGACTTTATACGTATTATAACTACCGAATGCGGAAAAGAACTCTGTTCTATTTTTCTTAACAAAAGATTGTGTCTGCATATTCAGTGAGCCACCAAAAGTTGAAATCCCGTAAAGTGAACTACCCACACCCCGCTGGAATTGTATATCGGATGTACTTTCAGCAAAATCGGGCATATTTACCCAATATACATTGTGATCTTCAGGATCGTTAAGCGGAATACCATTGATCATCACACCTATTCTTTTCTGATCAAAACCACGAATTGTAAGATGTGTATTCCCTACTAATCCACCAGCATCCGAATAGGCATAAACCCCCGGGACATCTTCCATCAATAATGGAATTTCCTGACCAAAATTATTTTGCAGAACATCATTCTGGGTAATATTTGTAAAGGTAACAGGTGTTTCACGTTCTTTCGCTTTTGTAGCTGATATTTTTATTCCGGAAATATGTTTGGGATCTCTTGTCAGCTGCACATTCAAAATAGCAGAATCAAACGGATTATGGATAATAGCTTTCTTCTCATAACCTATTCGCTCAAAGAATATCTCAAAATTTGCCGGCTTGATGAAGTTCATCTTATACTCACCTTTTGCATCAGAAACAGCAGATATATTCATCGTTTCCACATACACGCTAACTTGAGCGATCGGTTTTCCAGTTTGTGCATCTGTGATCTTTCCTGCTAACTGCTCTGCAAACATAGAACTTACAATTACAACTAAACTTATTAAGATAAAACTAAACTTTTTCATATTCTTCCCTTCTATAAAATTTATTATTAAAAACAAAAAACACAACCCGGTAAAAAACCGAATTGTGTTTTATAATCTATTTTCAGTTTCCTACGCCGGCATTATCCGGATCAGGTTCAAGGGTATGTTCTCAACCGTTTGCCTAATAACAAACAGCACCCCATTGACAGCAATAATTATAAAGAACTAACTACAAATTGAAAAAAAAAGGAACGATTTGAATGTCAAAGACTTTCTCAAATATTAGAAATAATTTGACTTATAAACTTTGAAACTGAATTTTAATAATCAAATAACAGGGGAGCCAAAACTATTGGCTGAGAAGTGAATATCACTTAAACCCTCTGACTTTTCGGATAATGCCGAACAAGGAGTTGAATTTGGAATTTGATTTAACAATAGATTACAAGACAATTTTGAGTAGATTGGATTGGATCGTTTTTTTTGGAATTTTACTTTTAACATTTATATCAGTAATCTACGGACAATATTTAAAGAAGAAAAAAGGGGTTTCAGAGAACAAAGAAGCTCGATTTTTAGATCTATTGCTAATGGGAAGACAACTTACCTTACCGATGTTCGTTGCTACACTGGTTGCAACCTGGTATGGTGGGATCTTTGGTGTTACCAAAATTGCTTTTGAACAAGGGATCTTTAATTTTATAACTCAAGGTGTCTTCTGGTATATTTCTTATATTCTATTTGCCTTCTTCATCACCCATAAAGTAGCAAAATATAAAGCTGTAACTTTACCAGACCTGATCGAGCAGATGTTCGGGCCAAAAGCCGGAAAATTAAGCGCGGTTTTCAATTTTTTCAATGTTCTGCCTATTGCCTATGTGATAAGTCTAGGTCTTCTTATCCAAGCTTTATTTGGAATTACATTTCTGTTAAGCATGATAATAGGTGTAACGGTAGTAGTTCTTTACACACTTTATGGTGGATTTAGAGCTGTTGTTTTTTCTGATATTATCCAGTTCTTTGTAATGTGTCTGGGTGTATTTCTAATTTTATTATTTTCCTATAAATTATTTGGCGGGATCAGTTTTTTAAAAGCAAATCTCCCTGCCGGTCATTTTACACTTACCGGAGGAGAGGGAATTGCCACAACACTAGTTTGGGGATTTATAGCACTTTCTACTTTAGTAGATCCCAATTTTTATCAGAGAGTTTTTGCTGCTAAAAGTACGAAGATTGCCAAAAAAGGAATTCTCATCTCTACCGCTATCTGGATCCTTTTTGATATCTGCACAACAGCAGGTGCCATGTATGCTAGAGCCGTAATCCCAGAAGCAGCTTCCGATAAAGCATATCTGATCTATGCACTTCAAATCCTTCCAAATGGAATACGAGGTCTGGTCCTGGCAGGAATTCTGGCAACAATACTATCTACATTAGATTCTTATCTATTCATTGCCGGCACTACTGTTTCCTATGATATGATGCCTAAAAAATGGAAGGGGAAAATATCACTTTATCATTTAGGAATTATTTTTGTGGGAATATTAGCAATTTTATTGGGAATTGTATTTGATGGTAATATTAAAGCAGTCTGGAAAACTCTGGGTAGTTATTCTGCCAGTTGCCTGCTGCTTCCAGTTCTATATGGATACATTTTCCCTGGAAAGATCAAAGATAAGCAGTTTGTTTTTGCCAGCATTTTAGGAATTATCACGGTAAGTATTTGGAGAAATATTACGCTGCCTGGATTCTGGCAAAATGTGGATGAACTCTATATGGGAATTCTAGCAACTTCTCTGGGTTTAGTAAGCTACGGTCTTTTTAGCAAGTATAAAAATAAACTATCATATAAATAGGAGAAAAGAAATGAAAACTGGTGGTATTGTTGGATTAATATTAGGAATTGGTCTTCTAGCTTTTGGAATTTATCATTTAATTATTGGGATCTATCTCTGGGCAATTATCAAGATCATGATCGGAGCAGGATTAATTGTTTCAAAATTTGTAAAAAATCGTTATGGTACGATAATCTTTGGACACATGGTTGTGGTTGCCGGATGTATGCTGATAACAGCGGGGATATATTATGTGCCAATGATAGCACATCAGATCGAAAAAACCGGAGAATTGAAAATTATTTATATTTTTGCCATGCCGCTTTTTTGGGGATTCTTTGCAACACTGGGTGGAATTTGTGCAATCTATCATGGTTTCTGCAAATGTGTAAGAAAAGACTGGAAAATAAAGAAGGATTAGAATGAACTTTTTAAAAGAAATACAAAAGAGAAAACTGATAATCGGCATGGTTCATGTCGATGCGCTTCCCGGCACACCAAAACATAAATATCCCATATCACAAATAATTTCTCATGCTGTTCAAGAAGCAAAACTGTATGAACAAAATGGATTAGATGCTATCATCCTGGAAAATATGCACGATGTACCGTATCTGAACCAGCAAGTAGGACCGGAAATAACTGCATCAATGACAGCTATAGCAACTGAAGTTAATACAAATATATCTATGCCATGTGGTGTTCAGATATTGGCGGAAGCCAATAAGGAAGCGCTGGCTGTTGCACAAGCTTCTGGATGTGATTTTATTAGAGTAGAAGGATTTGTGTATTCTCATATTGCTGATGAAGGTTTGATGAATGCTTGTGCGGGTGAGCTTATGCGTTATAGAGCTATGATTGGAGCTGAAGATATTGCCGTATTTGCTGATATTAAGAAGAAACACTCTTCCCATGCCATAACTTCTGATCTTGATATTAAAGATTTCGCAGAAGCATGTGAATTTTTCATGGCAGATGGAATTATTGTTACTGGCAGATCAACCTCAGAAGAAGCTGAATTAAGTGAATTACGCAAAGCAGGTGGAGCTTGTAAACTTCCCATTCTGATAGGTTCCGGGATCACACTTGATAATATAGAGAAATATTGGGATCTTGCTGACGGTTTTATTATTGGATCGTATTTTAAAGAAGATGGAAACTGGCAAAATAGTGTTTCAACTGAAAGGATTCAATTATTTATACAGCACTTGAGAAAATTATCAAATAGCAGTACTAATTAAGTAAGTTAAAACTAATTGCTACTAACAATGTTAAGGCAAGCGTTATACTCAAATAACTCAAATTTGATAAAACACGAATTCCGGTTGAATGTTTCTCAGTATTGAAACCAATTTTCTCAGATATCAACATAAATATTGCCATAAAAAAAAACCATACTGTTCCCAAAGGAAAACGAGTTTTATATGTAATGAGCCAGCAGAATGGCCACCAAAATAAAAGATCATGCAGGAAAAAACCTGAAATCGTAAATGTTACTATTACTCGGAACGGTCTGGGTATCTTATTGGTTAAGGGTTTATATAAATAGAATAATAAATAATATCCGAATAATGGATTCCAATAATTCCAGAATTCTTTGGCAGATTTTGCTTTAAACGCTTTAATAAACATTGATCTTATAATATTCAGGATGTTTCCACTTCCTAAACGAAAATGAATATAATGCCCTAACGTTCTATATGAATTTTGCTCCATATTCTTCCTATATACACAATATTTTTTCAATTTTAATTTTTTTTCTTGATATCTAATTGTCAAATAGATATTCAATTATTGGAAATAAAATAAAAAACGCTAACCTGTAACAAGCTAGCGTTTCTATTTGGTACCAGAGGCCGGACTTGAACCGGCACGACCCAAAGATCGAGGGATTTTAAGTCCCTTGTGTCTACCAATTCCACCACTCCGGCAAAAAATTAGTCACTCAGAACACACATAATTGGAGGCGACACCCGGATTCGAACCGGGGATAAAGATTTTGCAGACCTTTGCCTTACCGCTTGGCGATGTCGCCGCAACATAAAATGGAGCGGGAGACGAGATTCGAACTCGCGACAACCACGTTGGCAACGTGGAGCTCTACCACTGAGCTACTCCCGCTTACTTCAGAAAGCAAAATCGGAACATATGGTTTTCTTGTCAAATTATTTATAAACACAACTTGATAGATAACCTACAACTTGTTTATAATCACCACTAACATCACCAGAATTTCTATAATCCAAGGTTGTAACTTTATTATATTCAAGCTTTTTGGCAAGATTCATTAATGTTAATATCCCACCAATTCCACAAGCTTCTATTTCATCAAAACTCATACTTTTTTTCATCATTTCTATATCAAGATGCTCAAAATTATCTGCTACAATTTTATCCATTTTAGTTGCTGTTTCACTGTCATGATAATGACTCAAATCACTGCTGATAATAAAAACTGTCTTATCAATTCTTTCTCTAAAAAAATCAACAAGCATGTCTGCAAGCTGTAGACTATTTTTAGAATTTTGTTCTCCAAGTATGATTGGAACGATCTTAGCATCTGGTTTTACCATCTGCAAAAAAGGAAGTTGAACTTCCAGTGAGTGCTCAATATTATTAGCATAATAATGTGCTTTCAGATCATATCTTTCCATTAATTCTTTAACGATATCTTTTGCTACTTTTACTCCGCCTAATGGTGTTAAATACTCATCATAATCACCAAGTGAAAAATCAAAGTCAGCATATCTGTGACTTGGTGCAATTATTACAGCAAGATCGAAATTCTTTTTCTCTATGGCTTTAAAACTGAATGCTGTGCATTGACCGGAATAAACATAACCTGCATGAGGTGAAATTACACCTAATATATCCTCTATTTCGTCATTAATACTGGCTTCCTGTAAATATTTGGTTACTTGTTTACTCAGAATACTTGAATCTCCCGGATAAAAACTACCTGCAACAACTGGATTCCTAATCATAATTTCCTCACTTCTTAAAAAATTATCTAATAAATAAATCTTTATGCATTGATAATTTATTCATTATTACTTATTATGACAATAAATAAATTGACAGATTGAGTGTTTTTTTTCTGGAAATAGTTAATGATGCTTTAAAAAAGGAATTAATAAATATGAAAAGAATAGCAATTACAACTGGAGATCCTGCTGGTATTGGACCTGAAATTACAGCAAAAGCGATCCGATTTCTAAAATTTAATAAAGATATAATATTTATTGTATACGGTAAATTAAATAAAACTTCTGAAGGAAATCCAGTAAAGAAAATTGCTGGCATATCCAAGGCTAACTCCCCTGAAAATATTTATTGGATCGAAATTGACAATAACCAGATCGAACCGGGTAAACCAACTGCTCAAAGCGGAATACTGGCTTATGAGATTTTATCCCGTTGTGCTGATGATCTTAATTCCGGAGAACTGGATGCCGTTGTAACTGCACCGGTTTGCAAAGAAGCAATTCGTTATACATATCCTGATTTTACTGGTCACACAGAGTTCTTCGCAGCAAGATCTAATACCAGAAATGTGATCATGTCATTTTGGGGTCCATATTTTAATCTTTCACTTTTATCCACTCATATTGCAGTTTCTAATGTTTCAAAATATCTCAGATCCAGTTCTTTGGAATCTAAATTCAAACTTATAGATCAGGAAACTAAGAAGATAATTAAACATCCAAAAATTGCAATGCTGGCTGTAAATCCTCATGCTGGAGAGAATGGTGCTTTTGGTGATGATGATGAATATATTGCATCAATCCTAAATAAATTAAAAGAAGAAAATATTAATATTGATGGTCCTTTCCCGGCAGATACTTTTTTTGCTACAAAAGCAACTTCTTATGATATGATAATTTCTGCCTATCATGATCAAGGATTGATCCCATTTAAAATGATCTCCGCTGAAGAAGGTGTTAATGTAACACTTGGATTACCTTATATTAGAACATCAGTAGATCATGGAACAGCTTACGATATTGTCGGTAAAGATATTGCTTCAGAAAAAAGCTTATTACAGGCTATAAGATTTGCTGTAAAAATGATCACAAAAAAAGAAGATAATGAAAATCCTAATTATAACATTTTTGCAGAATACTACGATAAATATATGGAACATGTAGAATATAAAAACTGGGTTCATTTAATATTATCTCATTATAATAAGATCTGTTGTAAAAGTCCTGAGAGAACTTTAGAACTTGCTTGTGGAACCGCTAATGTATCCTCATTATTAGTTAAAAGGGGATTGAATGTTGATGCCTCTGATCTTTCACCGGAAATGCTTAGAATTGCCTCCAGAAAACCTTTTGCCCCAAATTTGAGATTGATGGGTATGACTGATGATCTTCCAGGCAATAAATATGATCTTGTTATTTTACTTTTTGATAGTTTGAACTATCTGCATAAAATTAATGAAGTTGATATTTTACTAAATAATGTTTATCATACACTAACCGCAAAAGGTATTTTCATTTTTGATATTACAACTCCAAAAAACTGTGAAAGTAATTTTGATGGATTCATTAATATCGAACAGATCAATGGAGATACATTTATCCATCAAAGTGATTTCGAGGCTTCAAATCATACTCAAGTGACAAATCTAACAATTTTTAAAAAGAAAGGATTTCAATACACTAAATATAATGAAACACATAAACAAAAGATATTTGCCGTTAATGAATTATTAGATCATATTAGAGCAACAGATCTTAAAATTAAGGGAATTTACCGAATTGGCTCTCAAGATAATCTCATAGATCATAATCCAAAGATCTTAGAATCAAACTTTTCGCGATTATTCTTTATTCTGGAAAAATAATGCTATTATATAAAAATGAAAAACGTTATGCTAAGGAATTCGGTATTATTGCCGGGATTGATGAAGCAGGTCGCGGACCGTTGGCAGGACCGGTTGTAGCAGCTGCTGTCATTCTGGACATAAATAAGGAAATTCCAGGACTCAACGATTCTAAGAAACTAAGTGAGAAAAAGCGGGAAAAGCTTTACGATATAATTACGGAAGAAGCCATTTGCTGGGAAGTGAAAGTAATCTCACCAGAGATAATTGATAAAATAAACATTCTGCAGGCTACCCTACTGGGGATGGAAGAAGCTGTTCTTGCTCTGAAGATTAAACCTGATCTCTGTTTAATTGATGGAAACAAAATTCCAATGAAATTAGAAAATTTCTCAAAAGCAATCGTGAAGGGTGATGCTAAAATAGCTTCAATTGCTGCCGCATCCATTATAGCAAAAGTAACACGAGATAGAATTATGTACAAAATTCATGAGCAATTCCCTCAGTACAATTTCAAGCAGAATAAAGGATATCCAACCAAAGAACATATTGCAGCTCTTGATAAATTTGGAATAATCGATTGTCATCGGAGATCTTATAAGCCAGTCCAAGAATTGATATTTGCTGGTTCAAATTTGTAGATTAAACCTAAATATTCTGGTCGCATCAAAATGATACGATCAGCTTAAAAGAAAAAGCTCCCGAAACTCGGGAGCTTTCTTAACTTTGTTATCTTTAATAATTACTCTTCAATTCCTACTTTCTTCCTAGCTATTAAACTATAAATTACCGGTAAGAATATAAGAGTAAGGAAAGTTGCACTGATTAAACCACCTATAACAGTGAGTGCCATTGGAGCTTTCATCTCTGCACCTTCACTGGTACTTAATGCCATCGGCAGCATTCCCGTCATGGTTGTAATTGCCGTGATAAGAATTGGGCGCAATCTATCTTTACCCGCTTGAATTATTGCATCCCTTTTTTCCATACCTTTAAGTCTTAACTGATTTATATGGTCAATAAGCACAATACCATTATTCACCACAATTCCTGCCAGGATGATTCCTCCCACAAAACTTACAACTGAGAGCGTAGTTCCTGTAATCCCCAAAATGAGCATAACACCAATAACAGCCAGCGGCATTGTGAACATAACAATAAAAGGCTGACGCAAAGATTCAAACTGAGAAGCCATTACGATATAAATAAGTATAACTGCCAGAAGTAAAGCTAGAGAGAGTGTTTTAAATGCTTCCTTCATATCCTTATAAGCACCGCCAATATCAACAAAATATCCAGGTGGTAAATCTTCTACTATATCAGATATCTCATCCTGAACATCAGTTACAACACCACCCATATCCTGTGTTCCAAAGACATTTGCCGATACGGTTACTTTTCTGGTTTGTTTTTCGTGACTTATCACACGAGGGCCTTCCTCATATTCAATATGTGCAACCTGATTCAGTGGAATGGAAAATCCCATTGGCGAGATCAATACAATATGCATAATATCTTCAAAACTATTAGATGATTCTTCATCCAGCTTAACTAAAATATCGGTTTCTTCACCTGCTTTACGGAAGATCCCAGCTCGCGTTCCAATTGTTGCAGTTTTAATAGTCGAAGCAATTTGATATGTGGTAAGACCATATTTAAAGGCTTTATCTTTATCAAGGACAATATGAGCTTCGGGCTTACCGGTTTTAACTGAATTTACAACATCACTAACATGTTCAACACCTTTGATCCTGTTTTCAATCCTCACAGCAAATTCTTTTAATAATTCAAGATCTTTACCAAAGATCTTTATTTCTATAGGACTTGTCTGTCCGCTTCCCATCATTTGGTCACGAGAAAGGAAATTCACTTCAGCACCTTCTATATTGGGAATCATCTTACGAACTTTATCCTGGATCTCTGCATAAGAAATATCTCTATCACTCTGTTGTTCCAGCCTAGCATAAACCTGAGCTTCATTAACTTCCTGAGGATTTGTCGGATCTGCCTGTGCCGAAGCATCAGACATAGGACCGACCAGTGACATTACATGTCTTACTCCTTCAACTTGCATAAATGCATCTTCTATCTGACGAACAATATCATCAGTTTCCTCCAGTGAAGTCCCAACAGGAGCATTTACATGCAACGCCATAATGGGAATATCCTGTTCAGGCATAAATTCAGCTCCGATAATTCCAGTAAAAGGAATTATTAAAGAGATAATTAGTAATACAGCAACAATAATGATCGTTTTACCCTTATGATCCAAAGCCCAATTAAGCATCCCGATATATCTTTTCTTTATCCCATCAAACATTTTTTCTGATTTATCATGATCCGGTCTATTTACCGCTTTACGGAAGATAACAGAAGCAATTGCCGGTACAATTGTAAGTGAGACAAATAAAGAAGCTGCCAGAGAAAAAGCTACTGTAAGTGCAAGTCCTCTTACCAAGATACCGGTCATACCTTCGGCAAAGATCATAGGGAAAAATACCGCTATGGTTGTAAGTGTAGAGGCAGTAATCGCCATTGCAACTTCCGAAGCACCGATTTTTGCCGCTTTCACTTTCTTCTCCCCCAGTTCCATATGTCGATAAATATTTTCAATCACTACAATTGAATTATCAACCAGCATTCCTACTCCCAGTGCCAAACCTCCTAAAGTCATTATATTCAACGAGAATTTAGCCAGGTAAACAGGAATCATTGTAGCAACAACCGAGATTGGGATTGCCAGTGAAATTGCCAGAGTTGGCCGCCAATTTCTAAGGAATAAGAACATAATTGCAATAGCAAGAATACCGCCAATGATAAGGTTAGACATTGCACCAGCTGTAACTTTTGAGATCATGAGACTCATATCCATAATATCATTAAATTCAAGTTCAATCTTTAGTTCACTCTGGATCTTCTTCATCTCTTCTCTCACAATATTTGCTACGGTTATTGTATTAGCTCCGGACTCCTTAGAGATCATCATCATAGCCGTTGGTTTAGAATTTGTTCTAATGTGATATCTTTTCTCTTTATAACCGTCATTCACCTGGGCAATATTTTTTAAATATATTGTGTTTCCCTTGTTAGTTATTCTGATTGGAAGATCCCGTATTTCATCAATCGTCTTGTATTGCGCAACTGTTCGCAAGAGAAAATCATCTTTCCTGTCCTGAACATATCCAGCTGCCATATTAAGATTTCCGGCAGCAACAATCTGTACTATCTCATCAATTGAAATATTATAGAGCTCCAATTTTGCTTTATCAACAATGACCTGCTTTTCAAGTTCATCACCACCCATTACCATTACAGATGCCACACCTGATAACTGCTTCAGTTTTGAAGCGACTTCATCTTCTAATGTTTTACGCAATTGATAAGTATCTTCAGGACCGGTAACTCCATACATTAATATCGGCATTTGCGATAAATTATACTTCATTACGAGAGGACGTGAAACATCTTCCGGTAGATAGTCAGCAATCTGATCAATCATATCTCTCAGATCCTGAGCAGCAAAATCAAGATTAGTGCCCCAATTGAATTCAACCATGATCAGAGAAGCATTTTCCATACTTTCTGATTTCAAGTTCTTAATATTTTTAACAGAGGCAATCGCTGTTTCTATGGTTTTAGTTACTGTCTCTTCCACATCCTGTG
>JAVCCH010000147.1 GCA_030765535.1 Candidatus Tenebribacter davisii | reverse complement strand
TGGGAAAATAGCATTAATGTATCCGAGATAAAGCGACATTGAATCAACAATAGCAAAATTGACATTTTCAGGATTTAAATCATCACTCATATAATTAGTAATAGTACTATAAATTTCTGAATATAATTTTACTGATAACTTTATAAGTCCCCACAAGAAACCAACAATTAAAACAAACTTGCCAAATGTGTTACGCCAAAGAGTACCAAACCATATAACGGCAGGAGTACACCATTCTGCCAAACGATTAAAAAAACCAAGAAAAAAATCACCTATAAACATAATATTATCCTTTATTACTCGAACGCCCACCCTAGCATTCTAATTGCTTTAAAAAAAACCAAAATTGTTAGAGCTAACAATTCAAGTTTACGAATCAAATCAATAAACGGAATCATATCCAAATCAAATGTGAAATGTAAATCATAATCAAAAAGATTTACACTAATATCTATTAACGTATTAACTGGAAATTCAACATCACACTCGAACGGGTTAAGGTCATTAACATCAATACCAATACCAGTAAAAATACTATTAAATACATTACTTTTTACATTTAAATAATCAGTAATATCTGAATTAAATTCAGTAGTCAATTCTGAATCAGCAGAATAATCCTCACTAAAATTCATGGTATTAGTAACACCACCCTCCAAAGGATCGCCGGTAAACAAATCAACTATATTAGTCAAAATTATATTATTAGTAATATTAAAATTAAAATCATTAGTTACAATTATATTATTTGTCATAGCAAAATTAAAATCATTAGTTACCATTATATTATTTGTAGAACTAAGATAAATATTGTTTGTAATAGATAATTCTTGCTCTTCAATAGCTGTAATTATCCCGACAGTATCAACAGAACAATCAATGTTATTAATCGCAGAAACAACGTCAGACATATCAAACTCAATTCCATCAATGGCTGTTATAACTCCTTGCTCAGTAGCATTAATATTTCGTAAACCCTCAGGCAACCCGGAAAAAACAATCCCATCAATCATTGCATAAGTGATACCCTCTTTAGTCATCGTGTTATTAATCAAAGCATTTTCTAACGCTTTTTGGATATCTTCTCCTGATAAATTCTGATTTTGAAGAGCTTTTTGGAAATCATAAATCAAATCAGTTGTATCATTTGTTACAGACAGAGCAGAAAGAAAATCAACGGGAGTATTCGTAGTTATACCGTCACCCCAAACATCCCGACCAAACATTTTAGATAATTCCTGAATCAAATTGTACCAATCAACTGGAGAAACAGGGCTATAATTTGAACCATTTGAAGAAACCCGAAAATCAAAATGGTCAGGGTCGCCTGCTCCTGCAAGTGTTAGCAACTCAAAATCTTGAGAACCGCCGACGGGAATTTCGGTAGTGTCAATAGTATTACCGTCGTAAAATGTTCGAATCCAAATAGGATAATCAAAAGGATTTTGAATATAATGATTTTCTTCAATTAATTCTGTACCCTCAGGAAAAGAATCTTCATCTTCAGAATTACAACAATTATCATAAATCATAGCCCAATAATCGCAATGCCCAACATTAACCCAAGGCACCGAAAAAGTTAAATCGTGACTAGTTCTAACTGCCGGATTAATTGAGGGCGAAACACCAGCAGCAGAAAAATTAAAAGGGTAAACCTGCCAGCGAATATACATTGTTGGACCATTTAGCGACCCTGCAGAAGTACCAACAACCCGAATACCAGTTCCCGGTAACGAAACGTACGCACCATAAAGAGAAAAATTAAAAAAAAGAGAAACAAGTAATAAAATTAAAAATAATTTCTTGCTATACATAATTACCACCACCTGATTTTAACAATGAATAATGCGAACATCATACCCATCATAACAGATAGTAGAAAAATTATTACGCAATTATGAATAAGCAAAATATTTGCTTGCCATTCAAAAATATTTAGTAATTCCAAAACTTGTTCCTCATAGGTCATTTAAGCACCCGAACTAATAGCAGATTTAAGCTTTTTAACACCCCAAACCAACCCAAATATTGCCAATCCGGCAACAATAACGACACCAGCAGCTGTTGCCACTGTGGCGGCAGTAGAAGCTAAGCTAGTACCTATTGTTGTGATCGTTTCATCCTCAGCGAAACAAGGAGTTGCAATAAGCATTAAAGCTGTTACAGCCAAAAATGCCATTAATTTTCTATATAGATTTCTCATAATAGAATCTACCTTTCTTTTTTTTATCTATAATAAAATATTATAGATTATTAATGTACGATTTACGCACCCGAACTAATAGCAGATTTGAGTTTTACAACACCCCAAACTAGAGCAAAAATAGCCAAAGCGGCTAAAATTACAAGTCCAACGGCATTGTTAACCTCGCCAGCTGTATTGACTAACGAGTCTCCCATACTTGCTACATTTGTAATTTGTGCAAAAACACTAACTCCGGATAAACCGAACAAAGCTATTCCAGCACAATATTTTATAATATTACTTTTCATAATATTTACACCTTTCGTTATTTCCTGCACTATACAGAAAAATTGTTATAAATTTTAAGAGGAGGCTGTTAACGCTTTTTTTAAAGTCGCCACAGCTAAAAAAACCGCATATGCTGACAATGAAATTGAAACTCCAATAAGAAAAAAATGAATAACAGTACTAAAAAGAAAATACTGATCAGAACCATTATAATCTGAACCAAGAAAATAACAGGTATTTGTACAAACTTCTATAAAATTTACGTCCATTTTAAAATTTTCCCATTCCTAATAATAACTGTATAAAAGCAACTAGAGGTTTTCTCCAAAAAATCATTATTATCAAAAAAATTATACTAATATAAAACATATCTCACCTTTAAAAAATATGAGGGTACACCGGCGTATTCACTTCGCTCATTCTCGCCGGTTGCACCCTTCATATTTATTTTAAAACGCTTGAACTTCAAAATAATCAACTTTACAAGTTAAATTTAAAAATTTCGCTATCAGGTACGCAACATCATAATATAAAAACTTTTCAGCAAGCTCAATATCTGAACAAAAAGATATATCACCCACATCAAAAAGAAAACTATCATCATTTTTGTTTTGTATACAATACATTTTTTTTAGTTCTAACATTTTAAATATCCTTAAACATAATTTCGCTTAAACTGATTTTATTATTATAAGTAACAACATCGGAACTGAACAAATACTCTTTGCCGCAGACAATTCTATCGTGTACTATTTTATCAACAAAAACATCAAACATCGAACCCAACGTTTGAAAATTAATCATATAATATTGCTTACCATTTGATTTGGCAACAAAATCACGCTTATTAACTATATAAACCTTTACAGGTTTTGTTTGTAACTTTTCCATTTTATAACACCTTTATTATTATTAATTAATATTATATCTAACCATTAAAAAGCAGAATATTCTATCTTTCCAAAAATGTCAAGTTTTTTTTTAAAAAATTAAACTTTTTTTTTAATCATGATTCTTGTGTAAAAAATCAATCATTTTTAAAACTGTTTCAGGATTAGCAAAAAAACAACTCCGCCCGGCTTTTCCTCTTGATTTATAGTTCTTACCTAAGGAACGACCAAAACAAGAATTATCATTTGACCGACTTGAAGTTGCTAATCTATGATACCACCTAACAATTTTATAAAATTGCCTATCACTTAGCATAAACTCGTCGGGAGAAGCATCAACAAGATATTTGCGATTAATTATCCCCCAATGTCGACCAAATCCAGAAGCAACTTGCGCATTTTTCTTTTTCGTTGCATGATCGTAAATGTAACGGATCCAATTGCCATAAGTTTGAGTTTCAAAAATAGCTATTTTACACGCTTTTTCATATAATATATATGAATCTTCTCCATACGTATCAGAAATAAATTCCCAATAATTATAAAATTCATTTGAATTTAAAACTTCATCAGGTTCAGACAAAGACCCGGAAAACTCCACAGAAATATTACCAACACCCGACAAGCATTTAAGCCATACTTTTTTTATTTGGTCAATAATATAAGAAGGCTCTGAACAATCACACCCTGCTATTAAATGCCAATGAATACTCCCACGCTTTTGTACTTCCATTCTCCACACCGCAACAAATTCAAACGGTAATCTTAAACTATAATTTGAGAACCGTTTGAAAAGAGCAGAAACAGATTTAAAATTTAATGGATATCCCGGAATTGTCAAAGTTATACCGAAATAATAAAAATCCTCCCGAAAAGACTTAGTTAGTAAAACTTTACGCATTCGCCGGGAAGAACCCCGAGAAAAGCCACCAATTATACCTCTTTTCACAATTTTATGCGACACTGGTTTATAAATAACCGGATTTTCCAAAATAAAACCTTTATTTTTAAATACAGAAACGGACTTTTTGCCGTCCTTAGACATAGAAGTTGCAAGATAAGAAAGACGAGATTTTTTATTCATTTTTTTATACTCCTAAAATTTATTAAAATGGCATATTTTGATGTTTTGTGCAAATATGAACCTTTATACCAAGAGAAGTAAATGCTTTAACTAGTTTTAGGTTATAACATTCTACCGCTTATCATACAAGAATTATCTTTTAAACCAACGGAAACGGCTGTTTTATCAACTCTTTTCCATATTCAATTCATTGGTAATGGTTAAAGTTCCAATGCCTTTAACGACTCTCCTGGTCTATTATAGATCCTACTCAATGACTTATATTATTCAATTCGTTAGTATACCTCTTGCCGGTATGGGCAAATTCGCAAAGCGTGGACCTACAAGCCTTCGTCAGATTTATCAAATATCACATTTAGCAATGGACGAATTTAAAACAAAAATACCTTTACTTTCATTTTATATAAACAAGCTCTATCATAATGACTAAATCAGACGTATTATTAATAATTTTACTGTTACGAAATAAACCACCAATAATAGGGATTGAAGATAGAACCGGAACACCTGATATTACAGTAGAATTAATACTTTGACGAACGGTCGATAATACTATTGTTTCATACTTCTGAAGACAAAACTCAGACTCAACTAAACGAGAGGCTACAATAGGAAGAGAATTATTATCTATAATTTCATATCCTGATATATAACTTGTTTCCTGATTTAAAGAAATAAAACAATTTGAGGAAGTCGAATGAGAAGCGACATTAATATCTAATTCAATACCAATTTTTTTATATGAATAATTAGAAACTTGATTTTTTGTTTCAGTATCATAATTAATCGAAGAAATGACGGGCGTATCAGAAAACGCAGACATCGAAGAAGAAGAACCTTGCTTGACTAATAAAACTGGCTCGGAAATGACATTAACATTATTAGACGCATCTATTAAAAAAGCAGACACATCAAACTTGTCAGAAATAAAAGAAAATGTATTGTCAGATACAATACTTAAAAATAATGAATTATCACTTTGTTTCAAAGAATCAAATACATACGAAAACCCAGATTGTTTTGTTTTATTTATATTGATTTCAACTAAATAAACTTTAATGAAATAATGCCTTTGCCTAACATCAAGGTCGTTTAATAAATTAGTTATAAGCAAAGAATCTTTAGGGGATAATATAATAGTATTCTGAATAGAAGAAAATTCACCACCAAGAGTCTCAGCAGCTATGTTTTTTAACTTGTAATATTCAACACCAATCATTTTAGATACATTGGACGACTTAATAGGTTTATTATTATTACTTGTTTTTTGCTTTGCTGTTGTATCGCCACCAGTTAAGATATTGACCGGTTTATGACCAGTTTTATTAAAAGCATAATCTCCGGACGTTATATTATGTACACTTTTGATACCAAAAGCAATAGCAATAACTAATAAAAAACCACATACTAACATTATTTTCATATATCAATCTTTCATTTAAATAATTTTATTAAAATAATACAATTACTAACAATATCAACAAGTAAAACAAATATTAAACCATATATAATACCCCAACTAAAAGGCTTTTGCATTATATCAATAATTCCTGAGTAATCTATAACTTTTTTGATTTTACCACTTTTTTTGAAATTATTTTTAATTTGTTGCATATTCCTAAAAAAATCAGTATGCAATGCCTCCGTTTCATAACAAGAAAATATTTGTATTCTCTTAAAAATCCAACAAGCAAAAACTGGCTTAGGTCGTTGAGTATCATAATTTATTCGAGAGTATTTGAATAATCTAATATTTTTACTTAAAAACGGGACATTACTTAAAATCCTACCTAAACCCGGAATTTCAAATTCAGAAATATTAAGCGACTTCCAAACATAATGACATTGATTTCTAATTCTTTTATTTAATTCAGTATACTCTTGAATAATAAAATAAAAATCAACGTTTAAATGACGGGAATGTTTTAATAATGACAAAAAAGTTGTATCTGCAGTACGAGCGTCTTGTGTATCGAAAAAATCGCCAGCCTCATCAAGCCAAATTTGAACAGGCAAATCGGAATCACCTCGAGGAATTAAATCAACTAAATTATCAGATTTAAGCTGTTCATTATCAAGATAAATTAATTGACCGTCCTGCAACTCCCAACCATAAAACCTGCGTAAAACTTCTTTGACACCCAACGCATTAATTGCACCACAACCTCGTTTAGTATGATTACAATTTTTACAATAACTGGATGCTAGACCTCGATAATAACCAGAAAACCGTTTTAAATAAATTGGATACGTACAAACCCACGGTTCAAAATGCAAATCAATGTTAGTAACACATACACCACCACTAGCAACGTATTTAAGCATTGAATCGACAGCGGTATAAGTCTTGCCCCCACCAATTAAGCCAGTCCAAATATGAATCATACAACCCCCTAGAATATCATACGTTTAATTTTCAGGTTTAGTTTGATGAAAATACAGATAAATAAAAGGTTTAACAACATTACACAATAATAAATCAACTCTTCTACTGGGAAAATAGCATTAATGTATCCGAGATAAAGCGACATTGAATCAACAATAGCAAAATTGACATTTTCAGGATTTAAATCATCACTCATATAATTAGTAATAGTACTATAAATTTCTGAATATAAT
>JAVCCH010000043.1 GCA_030765535.1 Candidatus Tenebribacter davisii | reverse complement strand
CATACATAGTTAATATGAATGGAAACTCATATAGACTGAAGGAGACCAAAGAATGGCTAAAAAAATTTTAACAAAGTGGTACACTTTTCAAAGAGAATACTGGACACTTTTCAATGAATATCTACACTCCATTACCTATCTACAGCTTCACCGGTAAAAAGGAGATAGGATAAGGAATTTATTAGCTTAGATAGAAAATAATATTGACATTATACTTATGAAGAAAATATTGTTTAAATATAAATCTCTTTAGGAGTTTTTGATGAATAATGATGAAATGAGTTTAAATGAATTCCTGCAATATATGATAGAAGATGTGAGAGATGATAAAAAGTTTTGCTTCATTCTGGGAGCGGGAGCATCCAAACAATCAGGGATTCCCACTGGTAAAGAACTATCCCGGAAATGGTTAACTGAGATACAACACTTTTTGAGGGATAATCCTGAAGAATATAATAGTTGGGTAGAAAATAATAACATTCAAGAGGACAAACCAGAATTAAGTTATTCAAATATATTTGATCGCAGATTCACTGATGAAAAAGATGGTTATAGCGAATTAGAGAGAATCATGGATAATATAGATCTACCGAGTTGTGGTTATTCATTTCTTGCCCAGGTATTGACAAAAACAAACAACAAAATTGTAATAACAACTAATTTTGACAGTCTTACTGAAGATGCCCTATTTGTTTACACAAATAAAAAACCATTAGTTGTAGGTCATGAAGCACTGGCAGGACATATACGCATTATGCCTCCTCGACCAGTAGTGATCAAAATACATCGTGATCTACTTTTATCTCCAATAAACAGTGAAGATGGTACCAGGAAATTGGATAAAAAATTTGCAGAAAACCTTCAAGATGTGTTTAAATATTATATTCCAATAGTTATTGGATATGGAGGTAATGATGGAAGTTTGATGGATTTCCTGCTCAAACTTGGTTGTCCAAATAAAATTTATTGGTGTTACCGAAATAAACGTAATAGTCTAAATCCAAAAGTAGAAGAATTAGTTAAAAAAAATAATGGTAAATACATCAAAATTGAGGGATTCGATGAATTTATGATACAAATCGGATATAAATATGGATACTTGACACTTCAGAATGAAATGAAAAAACTTAATGAGGAGAGAATTACTAAGTATATTAACCAATATGGAGTTATAAAAGATAAATTTGATAAAAACAGCGAAACAACCAAAGCCTTAAGCAGTATGATCTATAGAAATACCGAAAATAGCGGAGATGATTATTTATTAAAAGCAATATTTGAAGAGAATTCCGGCAAGAAAGAAATGTATTTTAAGAAAGCACTGGAAATTGAACCTGACAACCACGGAGCTTTCAACAGATGGGGAATTTATTTAGGAAATCTGGCAAAGACTAAAGAAGGCAAAGAAGCTGAAGAATTGTACTATCAGGCATTTGAAAAATTCAATAAAACCCTTAAGATCAAACCTGATAGTCACGAAGCTTTTTATAACTGGGGAACTGCGTTAGGAAATCTGGCAATGACAAAAGAAGGTAAAGAAGCTGAAGAATTATACAATCAGGCTTTTGAAAAATTTAATAAAGCTATTGAGATCAAACCTGACAAACACGAAGCTTTTTATAACTGGGGAACTGCGTTAGGAAATTTGGCAGAGACAAAAGAAGGTAAAGAAGCAAAGGAATTGTACTATCAGGCATTTGAAAAATTTAATAAAGCCGTTGAGATCAAACCTGACAAACACGAAGCTTTTTATAACTGGGGAACTGCGTTAGGAAATCTGGCAAAGACAAAAGAATACAAAGAAGCAGTAGAATTATACAATCAGTCATTTGAAAAATTTAAAAAATCCATTGAGATCAAACCTGATAAACACGAAGCGTATTACGGATGGGGAACTTGTTTAGGAAATATGGCAGAGATAAAAGAAGGCAAAGAAGCAGAGGAACTGTACAATCAGGCATTTGAAAAATTCAATAAAGCTATTGAACTCGGAGGCTCATCTTATAATCTTGCTTGTCTTTATGCTTTAAGAAAACTAAAGAGTGAAGCTCTTAAATATTTAGAGATATCACTGTCAAAGCATGAAATTTCTGTCACTTCTGTATTAGAGGATGAAGATTGGAATGGATTTTTGAAAGATACTGAATTTATTAATTTAATAGAGAAATATAAGAAATAAATACGAAAGCACAACAACGTGAATGTATCATTTGAGGAGGAAGAGGGTTTTCTACAAATAAATATCCTCTATGAGGAAAGATTTTAACCATTTCCTGTAATCTTGTATTGATTTACACAAAAGACATTGTACCGTATAAAATGCCATTAACAGTTTATAATTCTCTTTCCGCTCTCAAGTTCCCGATAAATCGGGACTTTTGAACGGTACTCCGGATAAGAGTCCTGAACGACAGCATAAACCACCTACCCCCTGCCGGATCCCAGAAGTCCTACCCGGAATACGTTCAGAACTCCTGTTATCCTTACCCTTACCCTAACATCACATCGCATTTTTCAGTGTCTTTCAGTGCCTTCAGTGGTAAAAATTATTCTCTTATATTACATTTTCCGTCTCCTGAATTATCATTATTTTTGATTTTACTTGACTTTAATATGGGGTAGGGAAGTCGTATTTTGCAGGAAGGTGAATGATGAAAAAAATAAATATTATTATAACTATAGTGCTGATGTGTGCTGCCAGTATACTTATGGCAGTGCCGATCTATAATATCCAATTTACTGAAGATGCTGGAGATGGAACTTATCCCTCGCAATACGAAGATCAGGAAGTAAGCCTGAGCGGAATAGTTACCTGTAATAATTATAGTGGTGATAAATTTGTGCTCAGTTATCCTGAGGGCGGGATTTGGAATAGTGTGCTGATTTATCAAGAGGGTGATTTTGATCTTGGTGATGAAGTGGAACTGAATGGAACTGTGGATGAATATTATGGTTATACGGAAATCCAGGATGCCTGGGGCGTGAATCTGCTTTCCACCGGTAATGCTGAGCCGGAACCCGTTGTAATAACTACCTCACTGCTTGCATCCGGGGAAGCTTATGAAGGGGTGCTGGTGAGGCTTAATAATGTGACGGTTAGTTCTGCACCGGATGAATGGGGTGCCTATAAGATTGACGATGGCAGCGGAGAATGTAATGTGAATGTATTTTGCCTGCAACTTGATGAATATGGATTTAATATGGAAGAAGGACTTCTGTTTGACAGCATTACGGGAATAGTTACTTATAGCTATAAT
>JAVCCH010000144.1 GCA_030765535.1 Candidatus Tenebribacter davisii | reverse complement strand
CTAAAAATCTGGGATATGATAAAGAAAACCTGGTTTATATGGGAACAGTTCATGGTTATAAAGAGAATTATGATAAATTCAGGCAAGAGGTTACCTCTCTACCGGAAATCGAAAACATCACCCTTTCTTCTGATATTCCCACAAATACGATTCACCTTTGGAGTGGTTTTGAGTGGGAAGGAATGGAAGAAGGTAAAGATTATATGCTCAATGTGTTCACCGTTGATGAGCATTATTTGAATACTATGAAATTCAATATAATAAAAGGAAGAGCTTTTTCGCCGGAATTTGCTGATTCCGCCAATTATATTTTGAATGAAGCTGCAGTAGCTTATAGTGGAATTGAAGATCCCCTGGGTAAGAAATTTTCTTTGAATGGAATACAGGGAAATATCGTTGGTATAGTGCAGGATTTCAATTTTAAATCTATTCGTACTACAGTAGAACCCCTGGTTATTCGACAAGGTGATTATCTGCAGTATATGATCGCACGAATCCAACCTTCTAATCTTCCTCAAACTGTAGAAAAATTAAAAGCTGTCTGGGAAGCAAATTATCCTGAGTATCCATTTGAATTGCATTTCTTAGATGCTGATTTCGAAAGGTTATATGAAGCTGAACAGCGAACAGGTAAAGTTTTTAGATATTTCACAATTCTAGCAATTCTCATCTCGTGTCTGGGTTTATTTGGACTGGCTTCTTTTACAGCAGAGCAACGAACTAAAGAGATAGGTGTTCGTAAAGTAATGGGAGCTTCGGTGCAGCAAATTGTAACATTACTCTCTTCTGAATATCTCAAATGGATGTTGGTTGCAAACCTGATTGCCTGGCCTCTGGCTTGGTATGTCATGAACAAATGGTTACAGAATTTTGCCTATAAAATCCAGATAAACCTGGCGTATTTCTTGTTGGCAGGAATCGCTACATGCGCGATTGCCCTGGTCACTGTTAGTTTTCAAACTATTAAAGCAGCTAACAGTAATCCTGTAAAAGCGTTGAATTATGAATAAATTTGAAGGATACAGTTAAAATTTGCGTCTTAATAAGTATGAAGTAATTTGGAGGTTATTATGAGAGAGGTTGTATTATCCATCCCAACCCTGGAAGCCGAACAGAATGTAGAGATAGATGTAAGGATCAATGGTAAAAAGAGAACACTGAAATACCGGGTGGAAATAGTACATTGGAAAGGAACTGAACCGACATCAGAAGAGAAGGTTACTGTTATCAGGCATGCAATAAATGATTATGATAAAGACTGGGAACTGATCCAGATAGGAGCACCTGATCATGATAACATTCCACTCATGTTTCGAAAAAAAATATATACAAAAATAAAAAAATAGTAATAATTAAATTTATTAATTTAGGAGTTAGAATGAGAAAAATATTTTACCTGATCATATTGGGAATTTTTCCGTTGTTCTGTTTTGCAGAGCAATATTCAATGGAGAAATTAATTAATATCGGATTAGAAAGTTCCTACGATATCAAGCAGGAAACAGTTAATGAGAAAAATTCTACAAGTTTATTCAGAAGCAGCCTATACGGCATTTTACCAACTGTTACAGCTGGAGTGAACAGGAACAAGTTCTACGATTCGATCCTCGAACCAAACGAAACAGACTGGAGCAACAGCGGCTACCTGACAATATCAAAAAGTTTCTTCCTGAACGAACCTTCATACTACAATATTCAAACATCGATCTACGGAATGAAAAACGCAAAAAAATCGTTTGATGAAACAAGAAAACAAACTGCTTATTTTATCTTTTCGAGTTACTTAAGTGTTTTAGAATTACAGGAAACATTAGAAATACAACAAAAAAACCTGGAGTTGCAAAATAAGATACAACAGCAGATACAAGTGCAATTTGATACAGGAAATAAGTCACTGTTAGAATTAAAACAAAGCGAGGTTTCATTGATTGATTATGAAATTGCAGTTAATGAAGCTTCTAATTCTCTTGCTAAAACTAGAAATGAACTTTTTTCATATCTGAATATTGAGGATGAATGTTTTGAATTTGTTGAACCTGAGTTTAATATAGATCTGGTGAGATCAGAATTTCATTCTAATAATATATTGGAACAGAAACTTAATACTCTGAAGATAAATAAACTTTTACATCTTCAAAGCACTATGAACTTACTGCCTGTTATCTCAATCGGCTATAATGTAAATCACTCTGATAACAATAATATAAATACATTTTCCGACTATACCCGTGATTCCCAGACACTTTCTATCAGTGCAAGTTGGAACATTTTTGGGTTATTAGAAAATTTTGAGGAAACTATTCGCAGTAAGCGGAATTTAGAAATCCAGAAACTGGATTATGATGTAAGCATAAATAATTACAATATACAATTAACTAATCTACACAATGACCTGGAAACTTTAAAAAGGTCCTTTGATCTTTATGACGAAAAATTGAAATTAGCAGAGGAAAATCTCAGTATGGCACAGGAACATTTCCGTTTAGGAATGATAAGCCTTCTAGATCTTGATCGTTCTAAAATAGATTTTCAGAATACACAACTTGCCCGCATTCAGAAACATTATCAACTTATGAAAAAGCAGGAAGAGATCAATTTATTATTATCTGATAATATCCTGGGGAGATGGTAGGAAGTAGATGAAACAATGGATCTGGATGGGTGGAGAAGAACTAAGTTCTGAACAATGGAAAAGATCTTTTGAGACAATAAAAGAACATGGTATTGATGCAGTTCTGCTGAATGGAAATGAAAAAATATTTGAAAAAGCTATTCCCATTGCCAACAATATGGAGCTTGAAATTCATACGTGGCTGATAACATTGCTCGGGGATAATGAACTGGCTAAGAAACATCCCGAATGGTTCGCTGTAAATGGTTTAGGAGAAACAGCTGCTGAAATACCACAATATGTGGATTATTATAAATGGTTATGTCCCAATAATCCTGAAGTACAAGAATATCTCATAGATAAAGTTAATAGTTTGAGTAAGATCCCTGGTAACAGCGGTGTCCATCTTGACTATATTCGTTTCTGTGATGTGATCCTGCCAATTGGTATCCAACCAAATTATAAGCTTGTACAGATAAAAGAAGAATCTCGATACGATTACTGTTACTGTAATCACTGTGTTAAAAAATTCAAATCTCAATATAATATTGATCCGCGAGAGATCACTGATCCATCCTATAATAAAAAGTGGCTACAATTTCGTTATGACAGTATCACAAACTTAGTAAACATACTTGGTGAGAAAGTAAGAGAGAATAAAAAACAAATTACAGCAGCTGTCTTCCCCATTCAAATGCAGCGATATGTACGACAACAATGGAATAGATGGGATCTGGATGCTGTTTTCCCAATGATGTATCACTCCTGCTATAACGAAAGTATCGATTGGATAGCGGCTGAAACAAAAAAAGGTATAAATCTATTAGGTAACACAGCCCTATACAGCGGTTTGTATATCCCGTCAATAAAACCTGGTGAATTGGAAACTGCTGTAACATATGCAGTAACTGGCGGAGCAGCAGGAGTTTCATATTTCTGTTTTAAGGCAATAAACAATGAGCATTGGAACAATTAATAAATGGAGAAGAACATGCTGAATTTTATGACCGATCTTGCCCGGTCTACCGAAATCATTATCCGCAAAGCTTACAATAAGACTGAAACCAACATTAAATATAAAGGTAATATTGATCTTGTTACTGAAACAGATCTGCAATGTGAAGAGTTTATAATATCAAGTATCAGGAATAAATTCCCTGAAGATGCTATCCTTTCTGAGGAAAGTGAAGTAATTAATGATGGCGCTCCTATAAAATGGATAATTGATCCATTGGATGGGACAACTAATTTTGCTCACAGGTATCCATTTTGTGCTGTTTCAATCGGGGTGGAAGAATTAGGGATCATGAAATATGGAGTTGTATTTGCTCCAATTTTGAACGAGCTGTTCTATGCTGAAAAAGGGAAAGGAGCTTTTCTTAATAATAATTCAATTTCCGTATCAAAGGGAACTAAGATATCGACTTCTCTTATAGGTACAGGATTTCCGTATGATCGCTGGGAAAAGGGTGATTTCTATATTAAAGAATATCTTGCTTTTACAAAAAAATGTCAGGGTGTGCGCCGTGCTGGCGCCGCGGCAATTGATCTTTGTTATGTTGCCTGTGGCAGACTTGATGGATTTTTCGAGCGTAAACTCAAGCCATGGGACACAGCGGCAGGAAGTTTGATCGTTTCGGAGGCAGGAGGAACAGTATCTTAATTTACTTCAAATAACTGGCATTATTCTGATAATACTATTGTAGTTTCTAACTCCTTACTTCATAAAGAAATTTTGAATATACTAGTAACCGCGCACAAATAAAATAAGCTTTAAGACTAACTAAATTTAATTTATAAAACAATTGACATCTTGAACTATAATTCATTTATTGAAAATGTCATTACATGAATCATGCATTGAGGAATGAGTATGAAAGGAAACACAACTAAGCTATTGGAAAAGCAGTTAGATAAAAGAGAAGCAATTATCAAAGCAGCAATAGAAGTGTTTTCTTATAAAGGTTTTCACAAAGCTAAAATCTCACATATAGCAAAGTTAGCTGACGTAGCAGATGGTACAATGTATTTGTATTTCAAAAATAAAGAACATTTATTGGTATCTGCTTTTGATGAGTTGACAGAAAATATTTTGATCGATATGAAATCAACAATATCGCTTGAAAAAACAGCTTTAGACCGTCTGTCAAAATTTATAGATCTTCATGTTGATATATTTACTGAAAAACCGGAAATTGCTAGATTCTTAGCAATTGAGTTGAGACAAAGTCCAGATTTTTACGAATCTTATCCTGCTTATAATCCTCTTAAAGAATACATCTCTTTTATCGAAATCCTGATCATTGATGCTATTGAAGAAAAAAGTATTAGAGCAATTGACCCTAAAGCTTTAACCTTGATAATATTTGGTACTATTGATTTTCTGCTTACTGAATGGTCTACAAAAAATCAATCATTTTTATTACAGGAAATGAAAGACAAAATTGTTGACATTATTCGCTGGGGTATTCGTGTATAATAAAATGCAAGGAATTATATTGATAAAAAATATTTATTTTAGGAGAAATAGATGACTATACCGTTGAATAAACAAGAAAAGGATTTTATGCGTTGTATTTTAAGGTGGGATCAAAAAAAAGCACCTATTGAAGTTATAGTAAATACCATTTTCCTGGTACTTGGTATGTTGGTTACCCTTTATGTGGCTTATAAAACTATTATTAATCTTAATGACCTGCAATCATATTGGTTGATCTTACCTGGCTATGTTATCGGGATCCTGCTTTTATGTATCTATATAGTTGGAGAAATAAGGATAAAAGAGCGTAGAAGATATGCTTCGGTAATACGAAAAATCCTTATTTATAGCAGGAAAAATATAAATAATAATGCATGAATGATCCAAGTAGATCACAGCTATTAAAACTAGCACGAACAAGCATTAATTATTATTTAAACAATCATAGGTATTACGTTTTAGAAGATCTTGAAGATCCTGGTCTTTTAGAAGAACGGGCAATATTTGTCACTCTTCATAAAGCTGGTGAACTCCGAGGTTGTATAGGTCATATGCTTGCAAGAATGCCGCTTTATAAAGCAGTAATAGAAATGGCTGCTGCTGCCGCATTCGATGATCCACGATTCCCTTCTCTCCTGGAAGAAGAATTAGATAAAATTAAAATAGAAATCTCAATTTTATCACCTATGAGCAGGATTTACGATTATAGAAAAATCTGTTTAGGAACTGATGGCGTTTTAATCAGGAAAGGATTTCAGAGCGGTGTATATTTACCGCAGGTAGCTTCTGAAACAGGTTGGGATCTTGACACATTCCTGCAAAGTTTATGTGCATCCAAAGCAGGACTTCCGGCAGAGGCATACAAAGATGCAGATACAGAGATTTCAGTTTTCCAGGTAGACAAATTTAGTGAATAATCTTAAGTAAAAAAATAATATTATATTATAAATAAATACCCCGGAATTATGGGGTATTTATTTTTTCGCTAATTACCTTTAGGGAGGTTATTAGAGTTCGTCATTTGTATCATTTAAAATTTCAATATTAAAATCAATATTTTTCATTTCTTTTTTAACTTTTCGAAGATCTTTTTTAACATCATTCATTTCATCAATTTTGATGCTTTTGATCATCTTTACATTCTTATTTTTCCCTTCATTTAAGTTTTCAAGATCACTCATGGTTTTTTCCTCACCATCTATAATAACCCTTATCTCTCCATCTTCAATTGTAACCTCAACGTTCTTTTCAGATTCAAGAAAACCTCTCTCACCAATCTCAACAGGAATATCTTGTTCTTTACCATCTCGTTTAATAGTAAGTAAAATTTTGTCACCGATCTTTTTGTCTTTTACTGCTTCTCGGAGCATCAATTTTTTGTTTCCTTCTATTGCAACTATTTCATCACCATATTTTAATCCGGCTTTTGCGGCAGGTGTTCCTTCTATTACCTTCATGATCGTAGTTGTTTGTGTTACATCTTCCTTACCGGCAACATTTTTCTTCTCTTTATTAATATTCAATTTCACACCGATCCATTTGTTGCTGCCAGGAAGATCATACTGATAGAACATGACATTCTCAGGTCCATCAAAAAGGCTGAATGAACCTTCCTTATCAGTAAAAAGATACTTCGTTGTATCTTCTTTTTCACCTAGAAGTATATTAAGTTTCTTAGTTTTCTTACCTCTCACGATCTCTAGTTTGATCTTATCATCAGGTTTATAATTCTTCAGCATTTTGATCAATTGATCAGTTGTATAGATCTTTTCATTATCAAATGTCAGAAGGACATCTTTATCTTTCAAGCCTGCTTTCTCTGCCGGAGAATCTTTAACAACTTCACTTATCAAAATTCCATAAGATTTTTTTAATTTGAGCGTTTCCTTGATCTCCTCATCCAGATCTTTCAGGAATACACCCATGTAAGTCCTTTTAGGAACCTCCGGGACCTTTCGTTCTTCTAACTTAAGACTGCATGTGTCTGTAACTTTACCTCTTTTAAAAGTAATTTTAAGTTTTTGCTCCGGTTCATATTGTAGAAGCATTTTCTTAATTTGATCAACTGTATAGATCTTTTCTCCATCAATCTTCAAAATAAGGTCATCAAGTTTTAATCCCGCTTTCTCGGCAGGACTTTCTTCAGATACTTTTTTTACTAAAACACCATATTGTTCATCAATAGCTCCATTTAAAATAAGCCCCATTCTTACTTTTGATCTTGCGAATAAAGGAATACTGAATAACAACAAACCTATCAGTATAAGCATAACAATTTTTCTCATTTTTATCTCCATATTTTTTATTTCCTCACTTAAAAGCTGACTTCGCGCAGTTGTTTTCTTTGTTCAGGCTTATTAAATTCAGATATTATCATTACTGCATGCGAATCCTGTGATACATATTTCCGAATAATATAAGCTTTATCCTCTTCGTATTTTGTTGGATCGATCCTATTTTTTAGATTTGGATTATTAATGGATGTATAATAAAATTTATCATTATCCTCAGCAAATTTCTTAAAGAATTCATCATCCGAATAATCAGTATTATTTTCCTCCTGAGATGTAAGATCATTTTTAAAAGCGATTTCATTTGCTTTAATACTTATCTCAGGGAAGATTATTACTGAAACTGCAATTAGAGCCATTACGCAAGCAAATGCAACAGAATAGCGAAATTTTATTTTATAAATATTCTCTTTTTTATAATATTTATTAACCAATTTATCATGTAATGTTTGCTTAAACTTATCACTTTCAATTATTGGTATATCTAATGATAACAGCCTGTTTTCAAGATCTTTCATTACTGATCTCCTTTTCAATTTTCTCTCTTAATTTTTTAAGTAGTCGATGAGTTTGAACCTTCACTGCACCCTCTTTCTTCTTTAGTATTTCACCAATTTCTGCATAACTTAACTTCTCATAAAAACGTAATGTGATCAGATTTTGTTCAGATGTATTCAATTCAATCATAAATTTCTCAATAAGCGAGAAATCAAGTTTGATCAACTCTCCTGCAGGCAGATTCCATTCAAAGTTTTTTTTGATCTCTTTATCACGTTTCCTGTTACGGAAATATTGGTTTAGTTCATTAATTGCAATTCTATATAACCAAGATGAAAATCCGCAATTGCGAGAATCGTAAAATCTAAAGATAGATAATCGTTTCATGGCCTTAAAGAAAACATTAGAAACGATTTCATTACTCACAGATTCTTCATTCACTCTATAATGTACAAAATTATTAATTTTTGGATAATACTTACTATAAAGATAATCAAATTGATTGATATCTTTTTTAGCATTGATGATCATCTCTCTTTCTCTATCCAAATCTAATTCCTTCGCATTTCTAGATACTATAACGTGAACCTGTATTTCAGGTTACAATTTATCTATTCACATGGCAATAATAGTCAAATATTTTATTGCTAATTAACAATACACTTAGAATTTATAGTCAATTTATGGTAACATGAAACTTAGTCTGAAAAAAAATATTGCCTGTTTTCTTTCAATTCAGATTCTTGCCAGTAATTATAAAGAAAAATAGGAGATAAAAATGAAACAAACAATTATATTATTGTTATTGATTTTACCCATAATGATCTTTGCTGAAGAATATACATTGGATGAATTAATCGATACAGGATTGAAAGATTCCTATTCCATACAGCAGGAAAACGTATCTATGCTGAATGCCCGTAGTGAGCTAAGAAGCAGTTGGATCGGGTTATTACCCTCGGCAAATATCTCTGCCGGTCGTTCCAAGAACTACGACACAAATTTGGATTGGTCTGAAAGTGCTTCATTTCAACTAAGTAAAAATATTAGTTTGAATGAGCCTTCCTATTATGATATAAGAACTTCCATTTTAAACAATAAGAATGCTGACCTTTCCTTAACAAATAAAAGAAAAGTAATTGCTTTCACAATATTCAGTAAATACCTTTCTGTATTGGAAGCGCAAGAGAATCTGGCTATCCAGAATGAAAATCTGGCACTTCAGCAAAGAATAAATGCTCAAGTTGAAGTTCAGTTTGAAGCTGGAGATAAATCTGTTTTAGAATTACAGCAAAGTAAAATATCTTTGATCGATTACCAAATAGCAGTAAATGAAGCAATGAATAACCTTGTAAAGCTGCGTAAATCTCTTTTTAATTACTTGAATATAAATGATAATGGCTATGTACTTGCCACTCCGGATATTGAGATTTCAGTTGAAAATGTAAAATTTCAAACTAATATTTCACTTCAGCAAAAAGAAAATTCTTTAAGAAGCAGCAAAATAATACTATGTCAACAAAGAATGAACTTTTTACCTTCAATATCTTTATCATATTCACTAACGCATAATGATCCAAATGATATCTATGATTTTGGAAAGTACGATAGAACAAAAAATACAATTTCACTTAATGCCAGTTACAACATATTTAATGTACTGCAAACTAGAGAACAATATCTGCAGATAAAAAGAACTCACAAACTATTAGAATTGGATTATGATATAACCAAAAAGAATAATGAAATTAATCTTCAAAACCTTTTTTCCGATTTTGGCACAATTAAACAATCACAAAAATTGTATTCAGATAAAATGGAACTTGCTGAGAAAAATCTAAAAATGGCACGGGAACAATATAATCTGGGAATGATAAGCCTTTTAGATCTTGATCGAGCAAAAATTGATTATCAGAACTCAAAAAGTTCCAGCATAAGTAAAGAATTTGAACTATTAAAGATGCAGGAAGAGATAAATTTGTTTCTTTCAAATAAAATTCTTGGTAAGTGGTAACAACCTAGAAAAATTTAAAGGGCAAACCAACGGTTTTATTTCTGAATCTTCTAACTTTGTAAAAAGTTTATTTATAAGCAAAAAAAACGGCGGAGAAATCCGCCGTTTAATTTTTTATATTTTACATATCACTTATTTTAATTTGTTCAATTCTATCATTCGTAATTGAATTAATGCTATTTACATCTTTCTCTTTTATCGGACTGTTCGTTTTTGTACCTTCCCTGGTAGATTCAAATGTTATGGTAAATGTAAATTCAGTAGTAATTCCTATGTTATAAAGAGTATAATAATATCCATCTGTTGCATAGAATTTAACATCCCAATCTCCTGGAGTAACTATCCATTCTGCAGCTTCCCAGTATCCAATCGTTCCTATGAGATCATTGTCTCCCCAATACAAATCATCACTAGGAGCTAAATATACTTCTGTAATGTTATAAAAAGTTTCATTCTCCAGGCGAATAATACCTGCATCAGAATTAATATCGACATTTGCTGTTGAACCTGGTTTGATTGTCTTATTAACAGAATTAGAGAAAACAAAATCACCACCAAAGTCAACAGTTACACTTTTATCTTCATCACCAAATATAGAAGTGCTCAAATCCCAGGAATGAGAATCTTCTTCACCTGGATCTAGCCATTGAGTTGAACCGGAATTTAACTCATACCATGAATCTCCGCTAGATTCATTTTCAATTTTTAAAACACCTTCATCTGAACAACCGGCAAATATCAATACTGAAACGAAAAGCAAGCCTAAAAATTTCTTCATAATTTTCCTCCAATTAATTACTTTTTTACACTTCTTGTTAACTTCTGTATCATAAGAAATTATTTTTAATCTGTAGAAGTTTGGCAAGTTAAATATTATTACCTTTCTACTATAATAATTACAAATTGCGGTAAGTCAGGGATTACTGATTCGAAGAAACACAGTTTCTTCTCTCGTTAGTGCTAATCGCTGCTAATTTTGCAATAGCAAAATCAGATTCCGGCTATAAAATTACATCGTTTGCTCATTTTATTCACAAGCCGAAGTGTAAGTTTATTTGATAAATTAACATATGCTATTTACTTCGTTTGCTCATTTTATTCACAAGCCGAAGTGTAAGTTTATTTGATAAATCAACATATGCTATTTACTTCGTTTGCTCATTTTATTCACAAGCCGAAGTGTAAGTGGTCAAAATCAGCCCAAGATTATTCCTGAGCTGATCTTCTCATTTTCTATTTCAGCAATAAGCATTTCTTCATGCCAATAGTTCTCTTATCAACAATCAGTTTATACAGATATAAACCTGAGCTTACCGGATTTTCGGAAGAATCTTTTCCATTCCATAAAACAGAATGGTATCCAGCATCTTGGTTTTGATCAACCAAAGTGTTTACCTTTTGTCCTTTGATGTTAAAAAGTTCAATTCTAATGTTTGCATTTTCTTTAAGATTATATTTAATCGTGGTTGTAGGATTAAAGGGATTTGGATAACTACCAACAAGCTTTGATGTAAATGGTATTATTGAGTTATCATTGATTTCGGTAATGTTTACTGTAACATTCCAAATTGTATCTAATTCAAACTCTTCATCAAAAGTAATACATTTAATTTCAAAGTCACCGTTTTCTGTGAAGTTATATACGTAGTTACTATCTGGATTGTTCATGTTTTCTTGATTTACATACCAGGTATATTCTAACTGACTATCAATATCTTCCCCAATAACTTCAAAAGTTATTTCTTGCTCATCAGTGATTTCAAAAACTAATTCTTCCGGTGAAAAACTGATAATTTCAGGAGAATCGTTAACAACATTGATATTTAAACTGAATGTAGTTTCACAAATATCTCGTGAATTACGATTAACATTATCATCTGCTGTTATTGTTATATCTGTAATTCCAAAAAGATTTTCAATTGCTGAAATTGATAAAATATTATTATCAATTTCAACTAGCACAATTAAATCTTCTATTACAAATGAATATGTTAATTCATCACCATCTGGATCATTAAAATGTTCATTGAGATCAATTTCAAAGATTTCTGTAAAATCTTCATCAATACTGATATCATCAATTGGAATTACCACTACTGGAGCTGAATTTCCTAAATTTATTGTAAAACTATTACTAAGTGACATAGTACCATCAATCTCATTATTAACAAATACATCCCAAACACCAATCTCAGCATTAATTGGAATATCAAAGTCTACAGATAATGATGTATTACTATTTGGAAAAGAACTGATTGCATTTATTGTTGTGCTTCCCATAGCAAACCAGACGCTATTGATAGTATTAGTTCCTTGGTTAAAATGCGTGTCCT
>JAVCCH010000024.1 GCA_030765535.1 Candidatus Tenebribacter davisii | reverse complement strand
CTTAAAGCAGCGATGATCCAAGTGGATATAACACCAACAGTGCCTTCAGCACTTGCCTTGTCTTTTGGACGTCTTACTCTGGCTGGAATCACTGCAGTATCGTAATACGCAGACATTTCATTGTAGCATAGATTTTCATGTCAGTAAGAACCCTAATTAATAAAGTTATTCAAAACCGTTAACTCTTCTTATATAAAATAGATAGCTATTTAATAGCCGAACTATATTTTTGATGTATTAGGGTTATTATAAATCATAATAACTAATTTTTAATTTAAATATCAATATCATCAAAAGACATAAACCTCCATTAAAAGGGATTATATGCTTTTTAAACTAATTTTTATTAAGTTTTTGAAATATTTTACTTGACAGTATCACGGTCATTATAAACCCTAATAACATGAAAGCTAAAGAATATTTTAATAGTACTGAGTTGATCATTAAGAAAAAATATGATGCACTCAGAAGTTACTTTGTGGATTGTAAACCTGCAAAGGAAGTTGCAGAAGTTTACAATTATTCCCTTTCTTCCTTCTACTCATTGATCAGGGATTTTGAAAAACATCTTAAAGTTTCACCTGATGTGGATTATTTCTTTCAGATAAAATATCCTGGTAAGCATAAAACTGATACCGACAGAGAACTCGATGAATTGATTATAGCTTTGAGAAAAAAGAATTTCTCCATACCTGATATTAAGGTGATTCTGGATGCTCAGGGTTATAATGTCTCAGAAAGTTATTGTTACAGGGTTCTTCGGGGTGATGGGTTTTCTCGCTTACCACGAAGACAAAGAAGTGAACTGACTTCTCCAACACCTGTCAGATTAACTGCTCCCAAAACTGTTCAACTTAAATTAAGGAAAGAAAAGTTTTCCAGTAATTCTGTAGGAACAATGTGCATGTTGCCTTACATAAAGGAGTTAGGTATTGACCGCGTTATAGACAAATCGCTATATCCTGAAACTACGAAAATTAATAAATTGTCATCAATTTTATCATTTGTTGCTTTAAAGCTCTCTAATGTCAGGCGTTATACGGCAGATGATCTTTGGTGTATGGATAGAGGCTTAGGACTTTTTGCTGGATTGAATGTGCTGCCGAAAGCTGCCTGGTTTACTTCATACTCAAGTCGTATAACCCGAGAAATGAATCTGGATTTTTTAAGAAATCTGCATCAGGTTTGGAGTAAACAAGGGCTACTTGAGGATACAATCAATCTGGATTTTACAACAATTCCTTATTGGGGTGAAAGTGAACATTTGGAAAACAACTGGTCAGGAAAAAGGAAAACAGCTTTGAAGAGTATATTGGCAGTGCTGGCACAAAATCCTGATTCTGGTATTATAGATTATGGAGATACAAATATCACACATAAAAATGAAGTAGGTGTTGTTCTGGAATTTTTAGATTTTTATAACTCCAAAAGCAGCAGTAACCCTGATCTAAAATATCTTGTTTTTGATAGTAAATTCACTACTTATCAGAATCTGGGAATTATCAACAAAAGAGGAATTAAATTCATAACTATCCGACGCAGAGGAAAGAATATTGTAGAAAAACTGGATAAAGTTACGGCTTCTGAAAAAAAGAAAATCCGTGTTGAATGTGCTGGAAATAAAAAAAGAGCTATCTATGTTTACGAAGAACGGGTCATCTTGAAAGGTTATAATGCCAGCAAAACAATGAAAAATGATCTGGAATACGTTAGACAAGTTTCTATAACGGGTCATGGTAAAATTAAACCAGCATTGATTATCACAAACGACTTTGAAATACCCACTAACGAATTGGTTCGTAAATATTCAAAAAGATGGATAGTTGAGAAGGGAATCAGTGAACAGATAGAGTTCTTTCATCTGAATAATGTATCATCATCGATGGTAATAAAAGTTGATTTTGACCTGACAATGTCCATTCTTGCACATAATCTTTATAGAATTATGGCACTCAATTTGGAAGGATATGAGCATCAATGTAGTAGGAGTACATTTGAAAAGTTCCTCAGAAATAGTGGGACAGTTGAGATATTGAAAGATGAAATAGTAATTTCTCTAAAAAAGAAAAGAAATCTTCCTGCAATTTTAACTGCGATGCAAAATCATGAAAACTTTAAATATGATTTTCTGGGTAAAAAAAGGTTGAAATTTATTGGTGCTTCTAATTCATAAATTAGGGTAGGTATTTTGACCGTGAAAATCAATGTTTAAAAAAAAATACCATGTTCACTTCTCACGACTCACGACTCCCATTATACATACCCCTATATTTCCTGAAATAACCAACTAAAGCATCAAAATTCTCAATATCCTTATTATTCTCAAATATACCCTTGAATTTATTTAATAATGTATTCTCACCCGAATTATTAAAGAATCTTGTGTTCATAATTATTCCTCATTAATTTATCAATTCCAGTTAATTTCATTGTCCCCTATTATCCCCTCATTAATAAATATCAAATACCATTTATTTCAAATATCATAAGATTGATTTAATTGTTTTTCTGGCAAGTTTTTTATGGAGTAAAGTGATAATATGGAGTGCAGTGAGAACGTCACTGCATTACGGCGTCAGCCGTAAATCCCTTTCTCGTCTTCAACGCAAGCTGCAAAAGAAATATTTCTCGCCTTCCGGCTCGACACATCGACATTCTCGATGTACTCCATAAATACGACTGCATGAGGGATTGAGGGATTGAGGGAATGAAGGGGTGAAAAGAGACTTCATGACTGCAGGTCTTAAACTGATAATAATTAATTTGTTCGCGTTAGTTCGGTTTGTTCGCGGCTTAATGAATCTACATTACATTTCCTTCTCACTAATTACATTCCTCTGTGGTAAAGAATCTTACATTTCTCAAAAAAAAACAGAAAAGTCTTTCTTTTGTTCGCGCTAGTTCGGTTTGTTCGCGGCTAAAAATCTTACATCTTGTCAGCCTTGGGTGGAT
>JAVCCH010000139.1 GCA_030765535.1 Candidatus Tenebribacter davisii | reverse complement strand
TGCTTCTCTGATCGGTTCGATAACCATAATGCCCGGATTTATTGCATTTCCCCTTGCCGGGATATTGCGTGAACAAGGTATTCCATATATGGTCATTTCTGCTTTCACAACTACTCTTATGCTGGTTGGGATCATTACATTCCCGATTGAAAAAGAATTTCTCGGAGTTAAAATAACAATCATCAGAAATGTGATCTGTTTTATTATTGCAATTATTGTTGCATTATTTATGGGTGTTGCTTTCGGAGAGATCGGAATATGAAAAACATCATTAAAATAACACTTATAATAATATATTTTATTTTTATTATTGTATCGTTTTTCTATCACTATGAAGTTGGAGAAGCTATTGGGAAAAACTTTCTCTCATTTGCCCTATCAATGCTCAAGATAGTACCTGTTGCATTTATTTTAATTGGTTTATTCGAGGTTTGGATAAAACGTGAAACTATAGAAAAACATTTAGGTAAAGATTCCAGCTGGATCGGATTTTTCTGGGCTATTATTCTTTCCAGTACAACAGCTGGTGGATTATATGTAGCTTTCCCTATAGCTGCAGTTTTATTTAAAAAAGGAGCTAAATTAAGTATTATTTTTACATATATGGGAGCCGTTTCCGTCTGTCGTATTCCAATGACTATATTTGAAGCTTCCTTTTTAGGGATAAAGTTCACACTGATTCGTTTGCTTGTTTCCTTACCACTAATTATTGTTTCTTCCATTGTTATGGGTAGAATTCTAAACAAAACGCATTTCAAAATAAAAGGGAATTAACCATTCTTTTTATTAAATTTAGTTTGAATAACTTTTTATATTAAATTATATAAAAGGAGGAAATCATGAAAAGAATATTAGTAGCTATTGATTTAATGGATGAGACAGATCAACTGATCGACGCAGCCAAACAATTAGTGAAACAATTTGATGGAGAGTTATGTATTATTCACAGTGAATCTATCGAGAATTATTTAATGAGTAATGAGTTTGCAAATTACCCCTCTATTGAAATCCCCAAGATGATCGATATCCGCAAAAAATCTATTGAAGTACAATTAGAAAAAATTAAAGAACAGTTAACTAAGGAAGGAATTAAAACTCTATATATACTCATGGATGGTACAACTACTGAGAATATATTGAGAGAAGCCCTTGAGTTCAAAGCCGACCTAATTATTGTCGGATCACATAAACATGGGAGATTCTATCACCTTCTATTTGGAAGTTTACATGATATGCTGATAAGTAAATCATCAATCCCAATTATGGTAATCCCGCCTAAGGAGAAAAATTAATGTTCGAATATCAACAACATGGAAAATTCTTTGCACAAATAGCAGGGTCAATGGAAGACCTTGGAGCAATTGAATTAAAAGAGTTCGGGGCAAAAGAAATCACTGCTGTATATCGCGGTATACATTTCAAAACTGATATAGCTCATATTTACAGGATCAATTATCAAAGTAAACTCATTAGTAGAATTCTAGCTCCACTTATTACATTCGATTGTCATAGTACGAAATATCTCTATAATACAGCATTAAAACTGGACTGGGATCAATTGTTGGATAATAATAAAACATTTGCGATATATTCAAATGTATCGAACAGCAAAATCACTCATTCCAGATATGCTACTCTAGTATTGAAAGATGCAATAGCCGATTACTTTAAAGAGAAATATGATGAACGACCTAATATTGATACTGAATCACCAGATGTTGTATTCAATCTTTTTATTCATAAAAATAGATCAACCATAAGCTTAGATACTTCAGGTCAACCCCTTCATAAGCGGGGATACAGGCAAAGCAAAGGTTCTGCCCCAATGCAGGAAACACTGGCGGCAGCAATTGTTAAACTTTCTGGCTGGATAGGAGATAAACCACTTTATGATCCAATGTGCGGCAGTGGAACACTTCTTTGTGAAGCTATGATGAATTATTGTAGAATTCCGGCAGGCTTTAAACGAAAAAGATTCGGATTTGAAAATCTACCTGAATTTAATGAGAAAGAATGGCAGGCAATTCGAGATCATAGCACAAAACATATTCGTGAACTTCCAACCGATTTAATTTTTGGAAGTGATATGAGTTACTTTGCAATTGAAGATTCGAAACTGAATTTTAAAACTCTTCCATCTGCACAAAACATTAATCTAAAACAAATTGATTTCATGTCTCTTCCAGAAATTAATAACTCTACTATTATTTGCAATCCACCTTATGGAATACGATTAGGAACAAAGGATTCGGTTGCTGAATTATACAAGAATTTAGGTGATTTCCTAAAACAAAAATGTAAAGGTTGTGTTGCTTATATTTATGTTGGTGACAAAGAGTTGATACCAGCTATTGGTTTAAAACCATCTTTTAAACGACCTTTGAAAAATGGAAATCTGGATGGAAGATTATTAAAAATTGAAATCTATTGAGGATACCTGTCATGCAAAAATCTTGACGTATCTTCTTTTAAACCAAATTTAAATCATAATTGATCATAGGGGAGAATTATATGAAATATAAAAAGATTATTGCTTCAATATTATTTTTATTTGTTATATTTTCTTGTTTTGCACAAGAAATCCAATTTAATAAAGCTGATTCCACAGCAAAACTGACCGAGGGACCTTACGTCTTCTGGGGAAATGAAGAAGCTACCATTAAATACATCCTGAACGATAACTATGTCTCACAAGATATAACAGTTCGGGGAGAAGGTTTGTTCTCATTTAATCTTGAAGGATTCGAAGATGATTTTGAAATTTCTTCTTATCCACAAAAGATCGAATCAAGCACATATTCTGATATTTCGAAATTTTTCGTTATCAGTGATGTTCACGGTCAATTTGATAGAATGATAGAGATACTGAAAAATAGTAGAATCATTG
>JAVCCH010000176.1 GCA_030765535.1 Candidatus Tenebribacter davisii | reverse complement strand
TTATTAAAGCAATTCCAAAGGCGGAATTGCATCTACATATTGAAGGCACTTTTGAACCGGCACTTATGCTTGAGATCGCTAAAAGAAATAATATACAATTAAAATATAAAAGTATTGCAGATCTCAAGAATGCATATAATTTTTCTAACCTTCAGGAATTCTTAGATATCTATTATGAAGGTTGTAACGTTCTTCTAAATGAAATTGATTTCTACGATATTACCTGGGCATACCTAATAAAAGCTCAGGAACAAAATATTCTTCACGTAGAGATCATGTTCGATCCTCAAACTCATACAGACCGTGGAATTGCCTTTGAAACCGTAATAAAAGGAATTCACAAAGCACTGGTAAATGGACAAAACAAACTGGGAATCTCTTCAAAACTTATAATGTCCTTTTTGCGTCATCTTCCTGAAGAAGCTGCATTTGAAACATTAGAACAAGCTAAACCATTTAAAGAATGGATCGACGCAGTAGGGCTTGACTCCTCAGAAATAGGAAATCCACCTTCCAAATTTAAAAGAATCTTTAAGCAGGCAAAAGAAGATGGATATCTGGTAGTAGCTCATGCCGGTGAAGAAGGACCTCCGGAATACGTTGCTGAAGCTTTGGAATTACTGCAGGTTGATCGGATCGATCATGGTATTAGAAGCTTGGAAAATATGGATGTTGTAAATGATCTTATCATGCGAAATATAGCACTTACAGTATGTCCACTCTCTAACCTGGCACTTAAAGTAGTTAAAGATCTAACAATGCACCCACTTAAAATAATGCTTGATAAAGGTCTCTTTGTTACAATTAATTCTGATGATCCAGCCTATTTTGGCGGGTATTTGAATGAGAATTACATTGAGATCCAAAAAGCACTTAATCTTACAAAGAAAGATATTATACAACTTGCAGCTAACTCGTTTAAAGCTTCATTCCTAAATAAAATAGAAAAAAATAAAATGCTGGATAAACAAACAGAATATATCAATAATTCCTAATTTAGTTGTTTTATAATTAATTTTTTATTTGACACAAAAACCCGATTTTTTGTTGAGTCCACTTTGCGTGGCGGGATAGCTCAGTTGGTAGAGCAGAGGCCTGAAAAGCCTTGTGTCCCCAGTTCAAGTCTGGGTCCTGCCACCATTTTTTATGCAAAATCATTGGTTAAAATTTTATTTACAACTTCTGTAAATCCATCCTCTTCATTGGAAGATACTACCTCATACTTTTGTTTTAATGCTTCTGGAGCATTAGCCACGACATAGCTCTTATAAGTCATCTCCAAAAGATCAATATCATTAAAATCATTACCAATACCAACAGTTTCTTCTTGTTCAATTTCAAGATTTCTGCATAACCATTCTGCTGATTGACCTTTGGAAATGTTGCGAGGAAATATCTCTAGCCAGATAGATTTGTGATCAAGTGGAGAAGTAGCTCGAATGACTTTAACAAATTTGAGTTCATTTTTTATTAATTCATACTTTTCTTCTTCCTCCTGTTTCAGAACTACTAAAAGTTGGGTAGCTTTAATCGGAGATCTATCTAATTCCAGGGGCTGTGCAAATTCCTCATATAACTTTATTCTACGCTTAAAATCAGGTAATGAATGATGGATCCAATAATAAAATTTATGATTTTCAGGGATGACATCATGAACCATAAAATCAACATCATTATTAAGTAAGATATCTATCGTCCTTTGTGTATCTCTTGTATTTAAATTATTCTCATAAATGATCTCACTATTCTGCCAGTTAATTATACCTGCTCCAGATGAAAACATTAAAAAGTCAAATTCATGCTTTTTAGTGAGAACCTTTTTGGCAGATAAAGTATTTCTTCCTGTCGCTATGATCAATTTCACATTATTATCAGAAAGATCTTTCATTGCTTTTAAATTTGCTTCCGAAAACATCCCGTTATCTTTTAATAGAGTTCTATCTAAATCTGTGAATAATGCTTTTATCATATTTACATCCTTGACCATTTGATTCACTTGACAAGAATATTAGTCAAGAAGTTTAGATTGCTGCAGTCAATAGTGGAGGTTAAATGTATTTGGTTCGCAATATTTTAGTTCCGATCGCAAAAAAGGTCGACCTGGCAAAAGCAATATCAAATAAACTTAAAATACCAGAAAAATATATTGATAACATTAGAATTCTCCGTCGTTCCATTGATGCACGAAAAAAAAATAATCTTAAGTATAACTTCACGCTTGTTGCTGACATCGATTTTAAAATAAAACTTGATGATGAAATACAAAATTTCTCAGAACCCTCAAGCTATATTCAAAGCACTATAAAACTATCAAATCGTCATCCATTCATTATTGGTGCAGGTCCTGCTGGTCTTTTTACTGCAATCTCACTTGTTGAGAATGGATTTCAGCCTTACATCTTTGATAGAGGAGAAACAATCGATCTTCGTGCAAAGAAAGTAGAAAATTTCTGGAAAAATGGAACTCTTGATGAAAATTGTAATGTTCAGTTCGGTGAAGGTGGAGCAGGTACTTTCTCCGATGGCAAACTCACCTCACGAACAAAAGATCACTATACAAATAGAATTGTAGATTATCTCATTCAATTTGGTGCAGATGAATCAATAAGATACGATGCTCTTCCCCATCTGGGAACTGATGGATTAAGAAAGATCATGATCAATCTCAGGAATTTTTTAATTGAGAAAGGTTGTAAATTCTTTTGGAATAGCAAGCTGGAAAATCTTGAAATCAACAATAATAAAATAGTAAGTGTGACCATAAATAATGAAAGATTTTCACCTGAAATCATGGTATTAGGTATTGGAAATTCTGCGCGGGATACCTTTACAATGTTAAAAGATAAAATCAATATGGAAAATAAATCTTTTTCTGTTGGATTTCGTATAGAGCATTCTCAAGATTTCATCAACAGATCTTTCTATGGTGAGAAAACTGATCTATCATTAACCGGACCAGCAGTTTATCGTCTTACAGGTAAATACAAAGAAAAAGGAATTTACAGTTTCTGTATGTGCCCGGGTGGATATATTGTAGCTGGATCTTCAGTAAAGAACAGTCTTGTACTTAATGGAATGAGCTATAAAGATAGAAAAAATAACTTTGCTAATAGTGCAATCGTGGCCACTGTTAATAAAAAAGATTTCGGTAATGATATTCTAGCTGGTATGGAATTTCAACAAAAAATTGAAAGTAGCTGTTTTAATAAATCTATGCCATATTTTGCTCCATCTCAAACCACTAATGATTTCATGAAAAATTCCATTTCATCAAATAACAATTTATCCAGTTATCGGCCAGGCATCTTCCAATCTGATCTCAATCAAATCTTTACACAGAATATTACAGAAGCTATTAAATCTGCTTTAATCAAATTCGATAAAAGAATTCCCGGATTTGTTGATAGTAGCTTGTTATTAGCACCGGAGACGCGGACATCTTCGCCAGTCCGTTTACTCAGGGAACCTGTAACTTTTCAGGCAAATGGAATTGTAAATCTCTTTCCAATCGGAGAAGGCTCAGGCTATGCCGGCGGTATTATGAGCAGTGCTGCTGACGGTTTTAAATGCGGTAAACTATTTTATTAATAAATACTAAAAAAATTGACATCTCATACTCAAAATATTTTGTTGCCTCTAAAGATGCAACAGTGTTTAGAAGAGGGAATATGAAAAAATATCTCAGTATGTTGATGGACGTTGGCCTGACAGAAAATGAAGCAAAAGTTTATAGTTGCTTATTAAGAAAACACACCTTTAGAGCAACTGAAATATCTCAATGCTGCAATGTAAATCGATCCCGTATTTATTCTGTTTTAGAGAGTTTGATCCATAAAGGATTATGTATAGAGATCTTGGGTAAAGTCAGGAAATTTCAAGCAGCTGCCCCTGAGATAGCTTTTGATAAACTCAAGAATGAACAAAATGAGAAATTGGAACTCATTAATGCGCTATCTGGACTTCTTTCTCCAATTTACAAATCTAATACTGATAATTCATCTCCGCTTAAATTCATAGAAGTTTATGGCACACCTGCAAGCATAATTAAAAAGCATCATACTCTTGAGTTAGAATCTAAAAATGTTGTCCTTTCATTTTGTAAATCCCCTTATGCCATGTCCAATGTTCTTGATATTCATGAAGAGCAGCAGGAAAGCATGAATACAGGAGTTACATTTAAATCGATATTTGAAGTAGAAAAAGATGATCTAGAGTTTTTTGCAAGAAGGATGAAGAATTTTGAGGACCAGGGTGAAGAAATAAAAGTAGCTTACCATCTACCCATCAAACTTCATGTCTTTGATGATCACACAGTTATGTTCTCTATGATCAATCAAGTGAATCCTGATGAAAACTTAACATACATGGTAATTGAGCATTCTGATCTGGCAGAAACACTTATAACAACTTTTTATAAATATTGGAATGAAGCACTTGCTGTAGACGAGTTTTTAAATAGAGAAAATATTGTTCTTTAGGAACACAATTTGCATAATTATAAAATAAAAATTTCATAATGTTTGGAGGATAAATGAAGAAGATTTTTTGGCTTTCTTTTATCGTTTTAATGGTGATCACATCGCTTTTTGCGCAAACACCAGACCCGCAAGATGTAATGTCAGCAAAGATAGAGGGAAACAAAATTATAGCAACCTTCATTATACCGGAAGGAATGCACCTAACTTTTCAGGAAGATCTTTTCTATATAGATACAGACCCAATTGACGGAATTTCATTTGGATCTACGATCTATCCTGAAGGAAAGACAACAGAAGATGGTTATGTTGAATATCATGGAACTGTAATCCTAATAAAAGAGTTTACGGTTGCAGAAGATTTCAATGGAGAACCTCAGATAAAAGTTTATACCGGATATCAGATGTGTCTTGATAGCGGAACTTGTTTTATGCCGGAAGAATTGGAATTCGATCTTACTTTTCAATCGGGCAATAATGATGTTTCTGCTAAAACAAATCCAATGGAAATATTAAAATATTTATTAATGGCTTTCCTGGGTGGATTGATCCTTAATATAATGCCTTGTGTACTTCCAGTTTTATCTATTAAAGCTATGAGCCTGGTAAAACAAAGTCAACAAGATAAAAAACAAATATTAAGAAGTTCTTTAGCGTATACAGCTGGAATTCTTACTTCGTTTATTATTCTGGCTCTTGTGATCGTAATCTTAAAAACATCAGGTGAAATGGTAGGCTGGGGCTTCCAATTCCAGAGTGCCGGTTTTGTAACTGCGTTACTTATATTGATCTTTGTCTTCTCATTATCCATGTTTGATGTCTTCATTATTAGAGCACCGGGAATGACAGTAGCAACAAAAGCATCATCGAAAGGTGGCTTGATGGGATCTTTCTTAAGTGGAATTTTCGCAGTTCTATTAGCAACACCATGTACAGCACCACTACTTGGGGCAGCTCTTGGCTTTGCCTTCTCTCAACCTCCGGCTATGATATTTGGTATTTTTATCCTTATTGGATTAGGCCTGGCCTTCCCATTTATTCTGCTGGGATTCTGGCCAAAAGCTATCAAAGCGATTCCTAAGCCAGGTGAGTGGATGAATGTATTTAAGGAAGTAATGGGCTTCCTGCTTTTCCTAACTGCACTTTATTTACTGCGTTCTCTTTATTTCCTCATTGGTGGAATTAACCTGATAAGCGTACTTCTTTATCTCATTATTTTAGCTTTTGCTGTCTGGATTTATGGTCGCTTTGCACGTCCAGAATTTTCTAAGAGAAAACAATGGATCGCTACTATTGCGGCATTGATAATTGCCGTTGGAGCAGGTTTTATGACTCTTGATTATGCTTCTACAGAAAACTTAACAGAAGAAAGCGCTCACTATCCACGTGAGTGGCAAAAATTTTCACCTGAACTCGTTCAACAGTATCGTGATGAGGGTAAGCCTGTCTTCATTGATTTTGGAGCTGAATGGTGCCTGACTTGTAAAACAAATGAAACTGCTGTACTTTTTACTGATGACATTGAAACAGCTTTCAAAGATCGTGGTGTTGAAATATTACGTGGTGATAATACAAAAAAAGATGATGTAATTGGAGAATGGCTGCGAAAATTTGGCAGAGCAGGAGTACCACTCTATATCCTTTATATACCTGGTAAGGAAAAACCAGTTACGTTACCTGAATTGATCACTAAAGATATGGTGATGAATATGTTGAAAAAGTTGGATGAGGAATAGATGAAAAAAATATTACTTATATCATTAGCAGTTATTTTGGTTATAATTATTGCTTGTGATAGGTTTGAACATGAACTGGCTCCGGAACAGGAAGCTGAGAATTGGATCTCAGATTTTTTTGTAGAATTTGCTGATTCAATCGAAAGTATTCTTCCTGCAGAAAATGTTTCGAATATCATGCTCTTTTTTCAAGATGATTATAACAATAATGGTTTAATTAAATCTGATGTTGAGATATTTTACGAAGCATTTTATTATGTAAATATACCTTTGGAATTTGAAGCCACTTTAATTGATACCAGCGGGTATGAAATTGCTTGGAATCTACTTGTAACAAGCCCGGATTCAGAAATTACATTCATGGATACTTTAATCTCCGATATCTTAATAAAAACTGAAGATTCTTATCAATTTTACGGGAATCAGGCAGATATGAGAAATGTAATGATAGAGATGTTCACTGCCATTTCCTGCGTAAATTGTCCTGTTGTTGAGGAAGCTCTGCATAATCTTAAAGAGCAATATGGTAGCAGACTGTCTTATGTTGAATATCATATCAACGATGTTTTAGATCCAGGTAATCTTCCTCTTCTCTTCTATTATGGAAGTCAAGGATCTCTCCCCTATACAGTAATAAATGGAAACGCCCAGATCATCACAGGTTCTTTTCCCACGGTCCAACAGGAAATTGATGATGTGATACTGCCGCTTATGGAACAACTAATACTGGTCAATCTTTCTGATGTAGAGACAATTATTAATGCAGATAGCCTTTATGGTTCTGTGCAGATCGAATTAGATCCTTCCATATCTACTGATAATTTATTCCTGGTAACAACATTAATGGAAAAATTAAGTACTGAACATCAAAATCATAATGGAGAAAATCTTCATAATATTGAACTGAAACGTGAAACTGTAAGTATTTCTTCATCAGGTCTTCAGAATTTTGTTATTCCAGATCTAGATCAGCTTGCATCAGGTTATCAGCAACTTCCAGATGATATTGTTCTCGTGCTTTGGGTACAGACCTTAGAAAATCCATATAATCAGAGTACCTGCACTATATATAATGTAATTGAAAAATTAATAGATAGGAGATAATTATAATGAATAAAACTATTATGATAATTGTAATTCTACTGCTTGCTGCTTCACTGTTTACGGCAGAGAAAGCACAAGATTTTCAACTGGAAAACATAAAAGGCAAAATGGTAAAACTTTCTGACTTTCAAAAGGAAGGCCTTGTAATTCTTGATTTCTGGGCAAGCTGGTGCGTACCATGTAAAAAGGCTTTACCAGAACTTAATAAACTGCATAAACAGTATGAAAATGTAAATGTTGTAACTATCTGCACAGACAAACCAAGAACTCAGCCAAAGGCAATTGCAGAAGTAAAATCACATAAATATGAATTTCATACTCTGCTGGATTCTAAGAAAATAGTTCAAAAGCAATATAATATTATAAATATCCCGGTTACTATTATTATTGCACCTGATGGTGAGATATTGCTCGAGCATACCGGTTTTAAACGCGGAGATGAAAAGCATTATAAAGAAGTCATTGAGAATTGGTTAAAATCACTTCCTCAATCAGATAAGAAAATTGAAGAGTCAGAATAACTATGAAAATATTAATCTCAATATTAGTTCTTCTCCTGATTATAGTTTCAATTTATGCAGAAATCTCGTATTCAATACTAAATGAATTTCAGTTCATCTCAAGGGACATAGGCGATGATTATAAAAGTTACTTTTTTGATAAACTTCAACTGCAATTATTTTATAAAAATTTATCTGTTGGCGCAAAATACGATTTTCTTAAACCTAAATATGATCGTTTTTTAAGTGTGGAGATTGCTGGCAATGAAACAGATGAAAATTATTTTGATGAATATTTTCTGCAATTTGAATCAGATCATTTCTTCTTTAAAGCAGGAACTTATGATGCTGTAATAGGCAGCGGGATGGTATTGCATAATTATTATGATGTTGATTTCGAAGATGATTAAAGACTTACCGGAGGTTATGCACAAACCTTTTTTGATAAGTTTCAGGCTCAAGTATTCTATGGACTTATGGAGAATGTAAGTGATGAAAATGAGAATGATAATATTGGTACAGTTGATGCTGATATTAATATAAAGGACAACTTAAAAATTGGTGGCGGCTATATAATGCAGCAGCAATTTGATGATAACCAGCGCGACATTGTTACTGGAAGATTATATTTTTTCAATGATCTATTCGATTTAAATGCAGAATATGCTCGTAGTTCAGACGATAAAAATATTGAAGGAACTGGAATTTATTCCAATGCAACAGCTTATTTAGGTAAATTCACCTTTCTGACTGCTTATAAAAAATATGAGAATTTCAATACAAAAATTACCGACCTTCCAATGGCAAACCATAGTGGACAGCAACTGGAACACAGTTGGGACCCGGGAAGAGATGAAGAAGGACTAATGGGTGAAATACGTTTCCTACCGAATTATGAAAATGAATTAGTCTTAAATTATGCTGAAGGCTGGAACAGTAATTTCAAAGTTCGCCAGTCAGATCTATATTCTGAATTCAAACACGATTTTGAAAATCTTTCAATTAAGGCTGAATATGGTGCCCTGGAGCAGATAAATACAGAAAGTGCCAACAACTGGTATAAAGAGCTTACTCCAGCTTTGAGCTTTGACTTTATGGTGAAGGATCTCCCTATTACAATAAAAACTGAATATCAATATAAAGAGGAAGACAATGGTGCTGAAAACATTTCTCATTATGAACCAAAGCTTCAAACTGATATCTCTATCGGAAATTATTCAGCATCTATAACAATAGAAAATCAACTCGGTGAATCACAAGAAGGTGATGATGGAGAATTCTGGGTTGGAGCGGAATTAGCTGCTTCTATCTTCGGGAATACCGATATCCGTTTATTTGTCGGAAAAGAAAAGGGCGGTTTAGTTTGTCGAAATGGTGTTTGTAAATATCAAGCTGAATTTGAGGGTTTACGCCTGACATTAACAACAACATTTTAAATTTAAGGAGATAAAAGATGAAAAGATTAATTTTATTCACAGTTTTATTAATGAGTTTAAGTTTTGTGTTTGCAGAATTGGAGATTAATATTCCATTTGGAAATCCTGTATTAGGACCACCTTATGAAGTTACTCCATATACATTTACATCTGATCAATTTGATGTAACTAACTTAGGTATTACAGAGATGTTCAATTTAACTGTAGAACCTATTGATCTACCTGACGGGTGGAATCTTATGTGGTGTCATGAATTAGATGGTGTAGGTACCTGCCATGTATCACCTAGTTGGGATTTTGAATTCCTAAATGGAAGTTTGCTTAAGCTTGATTTTGTCTTCACAAATGTGAGTAGTTTAGATGATTGCACCTTAACATACACATTTACTTCAGCAACGTTAACCGAACCGGTAGTAGTAGAGTTTACTTTCTATCCGGAAAACTTTGTAAGCGGAAGTGTTGATCATACAGTAGATCCGGATAATATTATATTATCAAATTATCCAAATCCATTTAATCCAAGTACTACAATTTCCTACGAAATATCACAGCAGGAATTGGCAAGTGCCAGCATTACAATTTATAATACAAAAGGACAATTAATTAAAACTTTTAATAATCTCAATACAAGTGGAAATATTGTTTGGAATGGGACAAATAACAATGATATTATCGTCAATTCAGGAATTTATTTTTATAAACTAACTGGAGTAGAAAATTCTGCAGTTAAAAAAATGATCTCAATAAAATAAAAAAAGGAGGACTCAAAAATGAAAAAGAAATTCTTATTAATTAGCTTACTTCTTCTTATGGCATTATCAGCATTTGCAACACAGCGTTTTGTTGTGGGAGAAGTTTTCTCAGAGGATTGGTGACCTAATTGTCCTAATGCACGTGCTGCATTATTAACAATGAGTCAGAATCAAGATTATTTTATTTCTGTGATATGGGAAGGTGATAATCACACAAGTCCAAATTACTCTACTAGAGGTAATGAATATGGTCTTTATTATTTGCCATCAGCTGGTTTTAACGGAGACACTTTTGATATTGGTGGTGGATCTGCATATAATCGATATCAAAATATTTATAATGGCATTGTTAATCAATCTAGTCCAATTGAGATAGCTATGGACTTAGGTGTTAGTGGTGGACAATTTGCTGTAATAGCAGATGTACTTATGACCGAAACTATTCCGGCAGATGACTATAGAATCATATATATGCTGAAATATTATTTTTCTGATAGTTATAACTCAACAGTTGTTCGATATGCGGAGGAAGATTTCAATCTTACAACATCTGGTTCAACTCAACAGTTTCAACATAATTTTACCTTTGATCCAACCTGGGATGTAGCTAATATCATGGGAGTTGTAATAATTCAACATACAAATTCTACTGGTACTTTTGTTGTAAATGGATATCCTGAAGCTCCATTTAGTACATACCCAATACTACAGGCAGCTCAATCATCAATCACAGGTCTTCTTCCAATGTTTTCTACAAACGTAACGGAAGGCCCCGCATATCTTGGTGTTCAATTCACCAGTACATCCTTCCCGCAAACAGGTATAGATATGTGGGAATGGGATTTTGACGGTGATGGAACATTTGACAGTACTCAGGAAAACCCTTATCATTTATACACTGTGTCTGGTGTGTATGATGTTACCCTTAGAATTACTGTAGATGGTGAAACTGAAGAAACTACCGCTACAGAACTAATTACGGTAACGGATGGTTCCGCAATTTCTGGGAATCTTTCTGGAGCATGGCTTGCTGGGAATGAGTATACGATAACCGGTGATGTTGAAATTGTCACAGGTGACATGCTGACAATTTATGAAGGAGCTGAAATCAATATTGAAAATGACGCTCAATTCACAGTTAATGGACTTCTACTTGCAGATGCTTCTGAAACAAGAAGTGAGCCAATTATCTTTACTTCTGATACTTCCTGGAATGGTATAAGATTCTTCAGTACTCAAGAAGAAAACATTATTGCAAATTGTGATATTTCTAATACTTCTGATTCTGCCATCATAATTGAAGGTGACTCACAAGTAGATATTGTTGGATGTATTATACATGATAATAATACATCTTCACAAGCTGCAGCTATTGAAATAGTTGGTTCCAATGATGTTTTGATCTCACAAAATGTTATTGTAAATAACACAAGTTCAAATTGTGCCGGAGCTATTAGATGTACTGCATCATCTCCTGAGATCAGCAATAATATAGTTGCAAATAACACAGGACAATGGGGAGCATTTAGTTTCAAGAATGATTCTAATGCAACTTTAGTAAATAACACAATTGCTAATAATTTATCTACTAATGCATCTCCATATTTATTCTTCCTGTTAAGTTCAGTTCCTGTTATTTCTAACTCGATCATCATTGATAATGGTGAAATATACTTCCCGCAAAGTACTCCGGAGATCACTTATAGTTGTGTTACCGGCGGATTTGCAGGAGAAGGTAATATCGAGGGAGAGCCTCTCTTTATATCACCCTCAGATGGAGATGGATCAGGTTATGACGGACTTACAGCAAACTGGAGTCTGCAGACAGGATCACCTTGCATCGATGCAGGAAATCCTGATGCAATGTACAATGATGTTGATGGATCAAGAAATGATATGGGCGCTTATGGCGGGCCTAATGGAATGCAGCCAACAGATTCCGAAGACAACACAATTAATATAGCTGCAGTAAATTCAATTTCTGTATATCCAAATCCATTTAATCCAACAGCGAATATTGCACTTTCAATTAACGAAAATGACCTTCTGAAACCTGTTTCAGTTAAGATATTCAATATTAAAGGTCAGCTTGTAAGAACAATTGTTAATAATGAGATCATGCAGAATACAACTGTTGTTTGGAATGGAAAGGACAATAATGGCAATTCTACATCAAGTGGAATGTACTTTGTAAAAATGAAGACAGCTTCTTCTGAAGTTTCAAAGAAAATGCTGTTAATGAAGTAGCCTAAAATATATATATAAAATGCCCTGGAAACAGGGCGTTTTTTTATTTAGTTGTTAACCTACAGCTGATAAGTACAACTTCTACGATTCTATCTTTAAGATCAATTGACTGTTACTAACCTCTAAAATAATTTGCAGGAAGACTTTCTACCTTAGATAATAAATTTATAATTGTAAATCATTGTTGCTTTTCTAACGCTTTTTCTAGTATCCAGGGACCCATATAATCAGCTGCATTTACCAAAATCGAGAGGTGCTTCTCTCCGCTTACAATGTTCGTATAAACTTCAGGATTATACTTTGTGAAAAGAAACACTACTTTATTTGCGTTTAATAATTCATCTTTTTCACCAATCCAAACTGCTGTTGGGATATTCAGTTTTTTGATCTGATTTACTGGAGCAGAAGGAGTTATCGCATTTGACATATTCACAGTAATTGCTGCAATATTCTTAGTTGATTGTAATATTTCTTCTGAATAATTAAAAAATACAGCTAGGGAATCACCATCAGATCCTGTCATAGCATTGCTAATAAAAAGTTCTGTTTTAGCTGTAGCAAAAGGGTTGGGATTATTTTTTATTTCTGTTTCAGAACGGAAGCCCAGATGAGGAGAAAGGAAAATGTAAGCATCGGTTTCTTCCCGTTTCTTATAACTGGAATAATTCAAAACTAATCCTACACCGGAAGAATGCCCTCCGAGAAAAAGTTTTTTCTGCGGATATTTTTCTTTTATATGATTTATCAATAAACTAATATCATCAAAGACCTGTTCCACGTTTGGAGTATCTCCTCTATCTCCACCAGAATCACCATGACCTCTGATATCCGGTGTAATTACCAAGATATTGAAACGTTTGCTCAACCCGTCCCCAATAAACTGATATCCAGCCTTGCTGTAGGCACCTCCACCATGATAAAATATGAGTACAGCATCTATCTTTTCGGGTATATATTCTCTATAAGCAAGTCTTGTTTTATCACTTGCTTCTAGAAATTGAAGTGGCGGTACAAAAACTTTCGGAGCAGAATCTAATTCTTTAAACGAAAAAGAATCACTACTTCTACCTTCGGGCACGCATTTCGATATTGCACAACTCGTTAAGATGATAATGCTTAAAACAAAGATTATAGTTCTATTCATTTCTTCTGCTCCTTTTTCACATCACTTATATACATAAAGCAAAGAAGATTAATAGATGTTGCCTGTCAAAAAATTTAAGGATTATCAGATTTGTAGGTACTTTTTTCTCAATTATAGTTTTAATGTAGCACGTAAATAGCACGATTTGGATTATAGTTTTGTGGATAGATGACATAATCGTATAAAACAATTAACTTATTTTTTAGTAGACACTTATTAATGATCACAATTGTATGTGTATGCTAGATAAAGGGGAACTATATGAATATTCTAAAATTTGGTGTCATTGGTACATCCAGAAAAGAGGACGAGAATCGAATTCCAATCCATCCGGAACACTTGATGCGCCTTTCGGAACAAATTCGAAGTCAGTTAATATTTGAAGAGGGATATGGAGCACCTTTTGGCATTTGCGATTCTGAGATGGCAGATCAATCAGGTGGTGTTGCCACACGCCACGAACTACTAGCCGATATTGGGAATGTGATCCTTGCCAAACCAGTCTTAGCGGATTTTGAAGAACTAAAGGAAGGCGGAATCCTCTGGGGTTATCCTCATTGTGTACAACAAAGGTCACACACTCAGGCTGCGATCGATCGTAAGCAGACTCTAATTGCTTTTGAGGATATGTTTGTCTGGGGACCAAACGGGAATATTGGGCGACACACTTTTTATAAAAATAACGAAATGGCGGGTTACTGTGCAGTATTACATGCCCTTCATTTAAAAGGGATAGACGGACATTACGGTAACCAGCGCAAAGTGATCATTTTTAGTTTTGGTGCGGTAAGCCGTGGCGCAATCTACGCTCTAAAAGCTCGTGGTTTTAGAGATATCACAATCTGTATTCAACGTCCCGACAACGAAGTGCGGGAGGATGTGCTTGATTGTCATTATGTACACATAAGGGAAGGCAATGAAGGTGAACCGCGAATGTTGGTGGTAGAACATGATGGAAGTGAACAACCATTGGCTGATCTGATCAGCCAATCCGAAATCATCGTGAATGGTACTTTCCAGAAACCAAAACATCCAATTCAATTCGTTACTGAAGATGAAATATCTAGTCTCAAACCGGGCTGCTTGATTATCGACGTTAGTTGCGATGAAGGTATGGGATTCTATTTTGCCAAACCAACCACATTTAAAAATCCTATATTGAAAGTGGGAAAGGTAGATTATTATGCTGTGGATCATACTCCAAGCTATCTTTGGGAAAGTGCCTCGCGGTCTATCTCTGCTGCTCTCATTGTCCATTTACCAACCGTATTAGCAGGTTATGATAGCTGGCAGAAAAATGAGACCATTCGACAGGCGGTAAATATCGATGCCGGTGTTGTTGTAAAACCTGACATAATCTCATTTCAACATCGTGAAGAGATGTATCCCCACAATCCATTAGCATGAAAAGAAGCTAAAATATCAAAGAAAGTTGGATGATCACACATAATGTTTTGTAACTATTTTACTCATCTTTTCGAGTATGATGCTATATGTTATATTCTTTTGCATAAACGTTAAAAGTTAGAATTCTATTTTGATATCATAAAAAACATAGTAAAAAAATGGCAGATGCTTCCACCCAAAACAAAAAGATGCCAGACAGCATGATGATACTTTATCTTCCTCCAGAGAAAAAATATTGTTCCCAATAAATAGGAAGCACCTCCGATAAAAAGAAAAACAATGCTGGTTGTATTCATGTTAGAGAATATTGGTTTAATAGCGCTTACAATGAATACTCCCATGATCATATAAAAGACTGTTGATAATACGACAAATTTTTTAATCCAAAATACTTTAAACAAAATTCCGCAGATCGCTACACCCCAGATTATACCAAACATTGTCCAACCAAAACTTCCTTTTACTGCAATCAGAGAAATGGGTGTATATGTTCCTGCTATAAGTAGATAAATGGCGGAATGATCAAATATTTCAAAAATGTCCTTTACTTTGCCATGAGGAAAACTGTGATAAAGAGTAGAAGACAGATACAGTAAAATTAATGAAGATCCGTAAACACTAAAACTCACTATGTACAAAATATTCCCATGAATCCGACCTAATACGACTAAAGCAACAAGCACGGCAATTGATAAGCCTAAACCTACTCCATGTAAAACCGCATTTGCGATCTCTTCATTTGTAGTCATGATTTCAGTTTCATCCATAATCCATTCTCCCAAAGAAGATAAATATTAAATACATTGAATTGTAAATAAAAAATTAAGTAAATTGTATAAGTGTTATACTGCTTAAAAAGTATTGTTATTTACTTTTCTCTCAATTTCTCAAACTGATCTTTCCCACCTGAGAGAATAAATGAATGTGGTGCAACCTGTTTTGCCAGGTTCATCATTCTACCAGCAGTGTCTTTGATGTCCCACTGGGCATGTTCATCTTCACGCAGACGTGAGAAATGATAAAGTTCACGAGGATTAGCAGCAACCAGCACTCGTCTTCGGTGGGCATTGGTTAAACAGTATTCAGCAGCATTGCCATATTTAGGTAAAAACTCCGAAAAAAGTTCTTCACTTCTACGGCAAACTTCCATAAGTTCATTTTCTGCACTTATTGCCTTTATAGATTGTGGAATTGTGATTCCCAGACTGGGATCGTAATCTTGCGATAAAAGGGTCATTAAACGATGACGTTTGAGTTGAGCAAAATTACTGGCACTAACTACCAGCTCGTATTTTAATTCCCCGGTAAACTCAAATTCACGTGGAAGAGAATCAAAAGCTGAAACATATTTCAAAATTTCAGCAAAGAAACTTTTTCCTCTTTCTTCCTCCGACAGAATTACACAAGCAATGCGATATGAATCTTCAATTGATAACAGTGAATTATTGTGTATAATTGCAGTTGCAATATTTCTATCCACATTGGATTCCAAGATCAGTTTTTCATGCTTTTCTGTGATGATCTGAGGAATTCCTTCATGCAATTCACCATAATATTTATCTATCATCTCTTTTACATACTTTTTTAGATTAGATCGAGTATACTTGAAGTTATCATCCTTCAGTTCAGTTTTAAACGCTTTTCGGAATTCATCCGGATCTGTAAGAATGATAAGTGATGGTGCCACATCTTTGGTCGTATCATATAGTTTTTGCGATAATTCTCTGCACTCGATGAGTTCTGAATATCTCATTGTGCGGATGGCATGTTCCAGGGTACGGGCATTGAATGACATGCCGAGTTGAGCTTGAGTAGCCAGGCTAAGAGCATAACGTGCATCTTCTTTAGCCCAACCCTCCATTGTATTCTTAGCTCTATTCATTTTATCGGAAGTACCTTTAGCAGATGCTTCTTCGGCTTGTTCTGCGAGTTCTGGATTATTATTAAACTGATATTGCGCTAATTTCTCAAGATTATCCAGATAGAACTTATTTTGAAATTCAACCAGTTCTTTAAATTTATTTGTGTCACTATCATTGAATTCCTTGGGAAGAACACAATCTCCTTTCAGGGTAATATAGCGTTGAGATTTTTCAGTGTAGGCAGACCCGATGCGGCGTGCTTCCAGTTCTTCCAAAGCCAAACGTGAGATCTGCAGAATATCAAAGTTGAAATATGCATGCTCAGCTACTGAATGATGGCTCATCCCAAAGACTATTGCTTTATTAGAGCGGCGTGCTTTTTTAACCTGTTCTCTTGCTTCCTTACGCAATTCCGGAACATCTTTAGGATCACGGCTTATACGGGCATAAGCTGCTGAGATAGTTTCAGGTGTGGCAATTGTATCTTCCGGTAATTTATCAATCAAATTTGTATCTATGTTGAACCCAGCTAAAGTTACTTTCATTTATCCTCAAATATCAAGTTTTTTTAATGTTTCCTCTGTTGGAACTCCATTCTCATCCCAGCCGCGTAGTTTATAATATCTATCCAGCATTTCATCAAGTTTTACAACTCTATTTCTAGAAGCACCTTCTGTAAATACTTCGTTCAAGAATCTAGAAGGCAACATATCATCTTTACGATCGAAACCTGCATCAGTATTGAATTTTCGTTCCAGATTGTATATCCTGGTTCCAACCATTAGAAGTTCATCTTCTGTAAAATCTGAGCCAGTTACAATATTTAGAATATCTTTAAATGTATCAATGCTAACTGCAAATTGTAAAAACCTGCATAGTACCAGAGTATCAACGGCAGCTGATATATCCTGAAAGAGAGCAACCAATTCCGCCTTACCTTCAATAGAGAATCTATCCAAACGAACCGGTGATCCAAGTATTTCCGGTGAAATTAAATAAGCCTGCATATGACATCCACCTCTGTTTGAGGTAGCATAAGATAAACCTTGTCCCTGTGAACCTCTCGGATCATAAGCTGGTAATTCCATTCCCTTAACCTGCATGGCTAATTCGGGTCTTCCATATTTTTCAGCTAATCGTTTTGAACCAAGCGCCAGATCTTTACCTATACCTCTTTTAAAAGCAATATCTTCCACTAACTTCACAAGATTGGAAGAATCTCCCCATTCAAGTTTTTGCGGGAAAGCACCTTTCTCGTAAAGCTCCATTGCACATCCAATTGTATTCCCTGTAGTTATTGTATCCAAGCCTAATTCATTACAAGTATAATTCGCCTCAGTTATCGTCTTAAGATCATTAACTCCCAATTGTGCTCCAAATGCCCATACAGTTTCAAATTCAGGACCTTCACCTTCTCGATCATCGGTCCTAGTACTCCTTCCACATGCTATCGGGCACCTGAAACAAGCAGATCTTCCCTGTAAGAGCGTTTCGGCAATTTTCTCTCCACTTATACCTTTTGCATCATTAAAGACTCCCTGCTGGAAATTCTTAGTTGGAAACATTCCATTATTATTAATAGCATTTACCAAGACAGAAGTTCCAAGTAACTGTAAAGATTTCCCAGTTATCGGATTTTTATCAATTAAGGTATTTATAGTAGAAATCATTTTTTTCAATTCTTCAGGATCACTTACTGAAATATTTTTATTTCCTAAAACTGCGAGAGCTTTAAGATTCTTTGAACCCATAACTGCACCTAATCCCCCGCGACCTGCAGCCCTATCCTTGTCATTCATAATTGCAGCATACGGAATCAGATTTTCACCAGCTGGTCCGATACAGGCAACAGATATTTTAGATGTTAATGTTTCTTTAAGAATATCCATAGTTTTATGTGTATCTTTTCCCCAGATACTTTCTGCATTCTTTATCTCAATTCCAGCTTCCGTAATATCTAGATAAACCGGGTTTGCTGATTTTCCTGTAATAATTAATCCATCGTATCCTGCTTTTTTTAATTTTTCTCCAAAGAATCCACCTGAACTCGAACAAATAATTGTTCCTGTTAATGGAGATCTGGAAGTTACCTGATACCTTCCAGCCGTCTGAATTATTCCTGTTACAGGACCTGTCATAAATATTATTGCATTCTCTTCATCGAGAGCATTAGTTTTAACTGAGCAAATGTCTGTGTATAGTTTTAATCCAAGTCCTCTTCCACCAATGAAATTTCTTCGGATTTTTTCATCTATTTTAATATTTTCCTGTTTTCCTGTGCTAAGGTCTATTTTTACAATTTTATTCATATATCCGTACATACTCTAATCCTCCTAATCGTAAAACTTATTGTATTTATCACGATGTTCACATTTTAAACACATTTTATTATAATATTGATATAATGCTTTAGGTAATTTTGACATAGTTGCACTTCTGGCAGGACAGAGATGACAGGGAATTTCAGGTTCAAGCCAGGCATCAGGAGCATATTTTAATAATTTAGCTCCTTCCAGAATAACTATTCCCGCGCTAGTACCCAGTCTGGTTGCTCCCGCATTAATCATTCTTAAAGCATCTTTAAAATTTGAAACGCCACCCGAAGCTTTCACACCAATATCTGGACCTACAGTTTCACGCATAATTTTAACATGATGTTCAAAAGCGCCAAATGCACCAAATCCTGTAGAAGTTTTTACAAAATGTGCTCCTGCTTCTACGGCAAGTTCACACGCTTTTATTATTTCTGCATCAGTTAGATAACATGTCTCTAAAATAACTTTTACATGTGCAGGTGAACTCGCTTGAACTACTTGTTTGATATCTTCCAGAACATAATCAAATCTGCCGTCTCGCACAGCACCTACATTTATTACCATATCAATCTCTGATGCCCCTTCCTCAACAGCTTTCCGGGCTTCTGATGCTTTTATCTCACTCGTATTCATTCCCAGTGGAAAACCGATAACACTACAAACGATCACATCGCTTCCTTCCAATTGTTCTTTGGAATATTTTACATAGGCTGGATTCACACAAACAGAAATGAATCCAAATTGTTTGGCCTCATTACATAACTGTTTGATCTTTTTTTCTCCCGAACTGGCTTTCAACTCAGTATGATCGATCATCTTAGCAATTTTACTTAGATCAATATTCTTCATGATTACTCCTTAACATTATGAATATACTTTGCTGCTAATTGACCACAAGCGGCATCAATATCCGCTCCTCGGCTTTTTCTGTAAGTTATGGCAGAACTAAGTACACTCATTGAATTTATAAATTTTTCGATCTCTTTATCAGAAGGTGTTTTGTATGGAAGATCATCAACCTCATTCCACTTGATGACATTCAATTTACAAGAAATATCTCCCAAAAACCTCAATAATGCTTTTACATCTTCATTTCCAATATTAAAATCTTTTATCATCACATATTCGAACGTTATTCGATAACTAGTTTTTCTTCTAAAATCTATCAAGGTTTTTTTAAGTTCTGATATAGAATATGTTGTACTGATCGGCATAATTATTTCTCTTTTAGTCTGAATTGCTGAATTCAAAGAGACTGCCAATTTCATTTTTATTCCAGTATCAGCAAGTTTAGCTATTTGGGGAATTACTCCAGAAGTAGATAAAGTGATCCTTCTGGGACTGAAATTAAAACAAAGATCATCCTGCAGGATCCTTATTGCCTTAATTACATTATCAAAATTATCTAGAGGTTCACCCATTCCCATGAAAACTATATTTGTTAGTTTATCCTCACCCAGCTCCTGAATTGCAAGAAAAACCTGCGAGGTGATCTCGTAAGTCTCTAAGTTACGCTTTAAACCTAACTTAGCAGTAGCACAAAATTGACAATTTCTTGCACATCCAACTTGAGAAGAAATACAAAGTGTATTTTTCTTTCCATTAGGAATTAGTACCATCTCAATTTTACTTTCATCTGATAAAGAAAGTAAGTATTTTTTTGTCCCATCAATTGAGATTGATCTTTGAATTACGGTGGGAAGTGTAGTATAAAATTGATTCTGAAGTTTTAATCTGAGTGTTTCGGAAAGAGATGTCATCTCAGCAAAATTTGTAATTTTTTTTAAATATATCCAATTCAGGATTTGTTTTGCCCGAAACTTTTTCTCTCCTAGATCAAGTATACTTTGAATTAATTCTTCAGGTAAGAGCTCAAGAACTTGTTTTGCCATTATTTTGTTTTCTAATATTTTTAAATTCTTCCAATGTTAGTATATAGCGTTCTCTATCATCTGCAATAAGATTAATGCGATTATTATAATAATCATTCTTCTCTACATACATTTTCTTTTCTTTATAATGAATAACTTCACCTAATTCAGGAAAATCTTCTGATTTTTTTAAATAATAATCTTCTTCGTAATGTAAACAGCATAACAATCTTCCGCATGGTCCGGAGATTTTCGAAAGGTTACTAAGTAAATTTTGATCTTTTGCCATCTGAATTGTTACTTGATTAAACTTTCTTAAGAAACTTACACAGCAATATGTTTTTCCACACATGCCCAGTCCACCTAATCTCCTGGCATCTTCGCGACCTGATGTTTGATGTAATTCAATTCTCGTTTTAAATTCTGAGGCAAGTTCTCTGACAAAATCTCTGAAATCTATTCTGCCGTCAGCTGAAAAGAAAAATGTAAGTTTATTACCATCAAGTTGATAAATGGTTTGCAGAAGTTTCATTGTGAATGACTGAGTTTTCAGCATCTCAAGAAATTTTTTCTTAGTTTCTTCTTCTTTTGTTTTTACAATTTCCAACTGTTTATCATCAGCTTCAGTTGCGATTCGTTTAATTGATGAAATTTCAGAAATATCCGGTTTCTTATCTATTTTATCCCATTCAACGGCACAGTTAACAATATTTGCGATATCTTCACCACGCTCAACTTTGACGATAACATTCATTTCAGGTTGTATTGGATATTCTTTTTCATTTAAGTAGTAGCCTTCTCTTCTAGTACGGAAAACTACTTTTATATAATCTTGCATTATTGCTCCAGTATTATTTAATTCATCCATATCAATTGTCAAAAACCTGTTTATGGATCATGCTGTAAAGTTCTTTTTCTGATCCGGAAAATGTGAGATCTCCTCTTTTTTTCACAAGCTCAGCAATCTCAATGAACTTATCTAATAAATAATCTCCTGCTTTTAATCCTGTTACATATTTAAAAGATGGAATATTTTTATTGATTAACTCCGATCCATCTAGATCACATCCAATTCCGATGACAGTACCTGCATTGATAGTTGAATTTACACCGGTTTTTGAATGATCTCCAATAAACGTACCAATAAATTTATTCTGTGTATCAATAAAATCAGCTTGAGGATAGAAGTATACTGACGCAGTTTTATAATTATTATTTAGAGCACAATTATTTGTATTAGCTCCTAGATCTACCCATTCACCCAGATAACTATGACCAAGATACCCATCATACTGTTTATTGGAGTAGCCTTGAAAAATCGTCTCTTCAACTTCTCCCCCAACTTTGCAAACTGGGCCAATAGAAGTTCCCTTGTATATCTTCGCCCCAATTTTTATTGTTGATCCTTTACCTATATATACCGGGCCGATAACGACAGTATTCGACATTATTGTTGAATTCTCATCCAGAATAACCGGTCCATCAGTTGCGTCAATTATAACTCCATGTTTTAGTGTAACACCATCACCGATCCAAACGTTATAGGGATTAATCACAGTAGTTCCTAATTCTGTTTCAAAATAGTTATCCTTATCATAAAACACATCATTGAAATCACGTGTGATATACTCTGAATTTGCTTTTAAAAGATCCCACAAAAATTCCCAGCATTCTAGTTTTGGTTCATTAATTATCTTTAAATTCCCAAAAAGTTCATTGATGTTTTCAGAACTATTATTTTTTGATGCAGGTATACATTTTGCTGCAAGAATTGTATCTTCATTTACTAAACATTCATTAGTTTTCAAAGTCATAATTGCATTTTTAAATGTTTCATTTATTTTGATCCTGCTATTAATAAAGATCGTTTCCTCGTTTGTGAGTGTATTCACGTTCCAGTTTATATGTCTCTCTTTATAGATTTCTTCAAGAGTTGATGATATAATGATATTAGTTTCTAAAACTGAAAAGTAATTTAAGATCCTCTGACGCAATTTGAGGATGCCAATCCTTAGATCGCCGGTAGATCGTGTTAATGTGATCGGGAAAAAATTACTGCGGAAAGCATCATCAAAAATTACGAATTTCAAACCAGATCCATTTTACTTTTGAAAATCTATTATCTTTGGTTCTATATCTTTAAATTTCGGCATTTCCATGCCAATATTTGCATTGATATAGGTTGGATCACAGATTACATAATTCTTAGAATTGTATTTAACTTTATCACCAATTAGATTATGCTGAAATAGAACTGCTGTTGAAATATGCCCCGGGTAATCCAATCCAATAACATTTAGATCTAATATATGACTTATCAGGTAAGCAAATATGATCGATCTATCTTCGCAATCAGAATATGGATAAAAGAGTGTTTCATCCGAGAACAAGCTCTTTTCACCGCCAAATTGATCTCCATCAGTTTTATATTGGAAAGCAGTTTGGACGAATCTGAGTAGCACATTTGCTGCATCAGCTTCAGTTCTACCTTCAAGGATAGGTTTTAATCCTAAAGTGAGTGAATAAGTAGCTTCTTCAGAAAGCGGAGCTTTGAAATATACTTCCAGATCTGTTTGCGGATAATTCTTAAAATATTCTGCTGTTGTCTGATTGTATGTAACAGGAATAGTATAATCCTGATCTTCATATTTGAATTTAAGTTCTTTCTCAATTAATGTACTTTTAACTTTTGGTGTATCTTTTACACTGAGATCAATCAGATCATCAGCATCTGGATATTTTCCATCATATGTATTAATGGAAATTTTAATTTGTTCTTTCGTATCAAATGATAAAGTATAAAATCTTTTATCATCAATAATCACGTATGATACACCATAAATAGTGTTTTTACAGGGAAGCAGCAGGTAGACATTGTTCTGGGCAAATCCAACTTTTGCTTCATATCCCGATTTAGTGAGCATAAACCAGAGTAGTAGTCTGGAAAGATTTTGTGAATCTCCCGAGACTTGTTTAGTTACGTCATTCAGGAGTAAGCAATAACCCCAATCATTTAGCTTTAACTGCTCTCGATAATCATTTATCTGTGAGAAAAAAGTGGTATGATCAACATTGCTGATAGAATACCAGAAATCGGCAATACTCTTTTCATCGATCGGTTCCTTTAATTGAATATCTACTTGAGGTTGATAATTCAACTCTAACGGTAGACCAAGATAATTAATTGTAACACGAGGATCATCTGTTAGCTCAACCCTGACCATGCTGTCTTTTTTTTCCTTCTCTTCTACAAACATTTTAGGAGGAACTATAATCTCTTTAATTATATTTGAAACTTCTAACTCTTCGATCTTTCTCGGTTCAACTTCCGGTATAGTTTCAGGTTTTGGTATAGTATCATTAACATTTTCCTTAAATGTTTCAAAGTTTTTCCAATTCATTTTCAGGAAAGCTGCAAAAGCTTTATCCTGTTCACTTATAAATTTCTTCATTTCTGTCTTTTGCTGCAATTTCCATGTTTTGAAATCATCTTGAGCTACAAGTGCCGTGAGAAAAGAAACGCATAAAACAATTAGTGAAACTTTTTTAAATATACTCATCATAACCTCCAATTTATTACTTTTTCCAAGAAAAAATATTTAGCCCGCCCATTAATGCAACAGCAATTATATAAAAGGGTTGTAGTAAAAACCAAACAGGATAAAACATCAACTTTTTTTTATCTTCTCCAAAAACCTCATACCCATATTTCAAGAAAATTAATTCCAATATCACTCTTAGTAAGAGTATCCCAATTCCAAGTTGCCAGAAAATAAACAGAAGAACTATTGGTAAAAAAGTAATAAAAAAAACACTAGTTAAATAAACGAAAAATTCCGGATTTAACAGAATCTGCCATTTCATGTTTGAAGTCCATCTGCTCCTCTGACTTAAAAATTTACCAATATTTACTATAGGTCTTGTATAAACATAACTATGATCATTAAAAGAAAATTTGATCTTCATTTTGTTCCTTCGGAATAACTGCATTAGATTTACATCATCACCTGAGATCAGATGATTGATTTTCTTGAAACCTCCAACCTTAATAAATGCTTCTTTCTTATAGGCAATGTTTTGTCCTGAACAAGAAAAATATTTCCCTGATGAAATTGCACCTGCGGCAGCATAAAACATTGCCAGAAAGTCAAAATGTTCAAATTTTCTTATGAATTTTGATCTTCTCCAATCCTTGAGTTGAGTTCTAGAAAATCCAATTATCATATCACTATCTTTAAAGCAGGCAGCCATTGATTCAATCCAGTGTTTCCCCACCAAACAGTCAGCATCAGTTAAAAGTATAATTTCTCCTTCCGATATTTCGATAGCTTGTGATAGAGCATTTTTTTTGGGAGATATCACATTCTCTCTTCCTGTTACCTTCAATAATTTAATATTATTCCATTTCTTTGAAAACTGCTTAACTATAGATACGGTTCCATCTGTGGATCCATCATTTGCAATGATGATATTGTATTGATCAAATGGATATGACTGATTTTCTAATGCTGTAAGCAATCTAGCTATGTTTTGTTCTTCATTTCTAGCAGCAATGATAACCGACACAAAAGGTTTAGAATGTGAGAAATTAATATTCCTGTCTTTTAAACCATTAAAAAAAATTCTCAAATAGAATATATATACGAAAAAAAAGGCTATAGTAAAAGCATATAGTAACTTTAGGATCACTGTACCACCTTGATCAATGAGTCGATTAATTTATCAATAATATTTTCAGGTTCAGTGTATGGATTTAGCCAATTTGGTCCCTTCCAGAGTAAACTATCAGGTCGTGTGATGATCTTTTTACCCTGTACGACCAAAGCTCCCCGTAAATCTATCGGATCGGGTTCATGCCTGGGAGCCATCACCATATAATCAGGTCGGGCAGTATCAGGATAAGTTGGTTCATAAATTATGGAATCCGGCCAAATATAAGCTTTTCCACCCAAGTCAACAACCAGTGAATCCATGTCATGTTCACGATAAAAAGTCGGGTAGAAATTATAGTTCAAGCTATCACTAAGAGGTGTCGGTTCCGTTCCTGCAATGAATACTTCCTGCATTGTTTCTTCATAATCATTTTTAGGAAGCAAGCCGGTTTCTTTAGATATTTCTACCGTAATTATGCCTTCTGGTTTTTTAAACTGCAGCTCATCTCCGTTTACGATTGGATCTCCCTTACTGTTCTTGGGTGAATCAAGATATACTGCTTTCTTCATTATATAAGGCCAGGATGGTAGAGCAGCTGTAGCGCCAGACTGACTTTGCCCCAAACTTGAGTTATCATCAAAGCCAACCCAGATACCTGTTACTAATTTTTTATTATACCCAATGAACCAGGCATCCCGAAAATCATCTGTAGTACCAGTTTTTCCGGCTGCATTCCATTTATAGCTTATAGAACCAAGCGTCTCATAGCCGGATTGCCAGCGGATACCTACTCCCGTTCCGTCTTCACAAACTGATTTCATTAAACTAGCCATTATATATGCTGTTTGTTCACTTATCACTCGGATCTTTTCCGGTTCATTAGATTTCAAAATTTTACCGTATTTATCTTCAACTCTTCGAACAAATATCGGTTTAACCCTTTCTCCACCATTTGGGAATGTAGTATAGGCACTGATCAATTCATATGGATGTACTTCCATACTGCCAACTGCTAAAGTGTAGAAAGGATAGACAGGAGTTGTGAGCCCAAATCGTTCTGCAAATTCCATTACCTTACGAGGACCTATATCATAAATTGTTTTTGCAGCAAAAACATTTCTTGATTTTTTTAACCCGGTACGTAAACGGGTATAACCAAAATTTCTACTTGAATAGTTTTTCGGACTCCAGAAGAGTGTGTCACTTTGAATGAATGAAAACGATTCATCCTCAATTATTGTAGCTGGGGTATAGCCGTTTACTACAGCAGTAGAATATAATATGGGTTTGAAGGAAGAACCTGGTTGCCGTATAGATTGCATTACCCGATTCAGTTTACTATGATTAAAATTTCTTCCGCCTATCATTACACGTACAAAACCAGTTTCTGGTTCTATTGAAAATACTCCTCCCTGAACATATGGAGTTACAATATTAATCGTATCAGCTGGAAAATCATCATATTTGAATTCATAATCATTTTTATTCTCGAACTTTCTCAAATTCATGTTCAATACGGAATCAGCATATTCCTGAAGTTCCATATCCAGGGTAGTATATATTTTAAGTCCACCAGCAAAAAGTTGTGTTGTTCCGAATTCACGTTCAAGCCTTCTGCGGATATATTCTATGAAATAATCTTTAGCTCCAAAGTTCCCTGTTGGCTCAAATAATACTAATTCTGTTTCAACAGCTTCTTTATATTGTTCTTCGCCAATAACCTTTTCTTCAAACATACGCCGTAGTACAATATTTCTTCGTTTAATAGCACGTTCAGGATGACGGAATGGATAGTAAGCACTGGGCAGCTGAGGCATCCCAATCAACAGAGCCGCCTCCGGAATTGTAAGATATTTAGCTTCTTTACCAAAATACTTTTTTGAGCCAACTTCTATGCCGTATAGTCCGGGACCAAAGGGAGATTTATTCAAATACATTTCTAATATTTCATCTTTAGAGAAGTTCTTTTCGATCCGGATGGCAAGGATCAGTTCTTTGATCTTGCGGGGAAGTTGTTTATCAAGTGAGAGAAACATATTCCTGGCAAGCTGTTGCGTTATTGTACTTGCTCCCTGAGAGAAATCGCCTTTCGCAATATCAACTATAATTGCTCGGATAAGACCTAGTTGATCCATCCCCCAATGTTTGTAAAAATTTTTATCCTCAACGGCAATTATTCCATTTGGCAGATATTCAGGCAGTTCTTTCAGATGAGTTAATTGCCTTTTCTCAACATAGAAAATATGTATCAAGTTATCATTACGATCATAAACTTCTGAACCTACTTTCATCTCATAACTTTGTAATTCAGAAAGGGGCGGCAATTCTTTACTGTAATATTTAAATAGACCAAACCCAATTCCCAGAAATAAAACAATGATCGCAATAAAAATGAACAGGAATTTAATTACTTCTTTTTTCATAATCTCCATTTATCCTATTTAAAATTAATTTAGCTATATATCCTATTAAAATTCCTGTAGCTATTCCCATAAAAATCAAGAGGGGCGTCAAATAAAATATTGTATTTTCTTTTATAAGGATCAACCGCACAACCACTATTTGAACAAGATTATGTGTAACTGCTCCCAGTATACTTATCCCTAAAAGACTGAAACGAGCTTTGCTTTTTAATACTATTGCCATTACACAAAGTGAACATAAGCTTCCACTAATGGAAAGAAGTGTAGTTGGACTAAGAAATAAACCACTAATAAAACCACCAGCTACTGTTTTCCCAATTATCACAACAAGTGCATAGCGGAAATTTCCGGAAACAAGCAGTAATAGGACAACAATATTAGCCAGACCTAATTTCAAAAATGGAAAAGGTTTAGGGATAAAGCTTTCTACTACATAGATCGTTATTGCAAATGCTGTAAAAAAGGCAAGATGGATCAATCTAAGATTTGAAAGATCTATTGATTGCTGCTTTTCAGGTATTATTTTATCTTTCATAAATAAATGCGGGATTCCCGAAATTTATTGGAAAACCCGCATAATATTATTTATTTTTTACTACTTATTTGTTTTTTCGAAATCAACCATGAATTTTGCAAGAGCTTTTGCTGATTCCATTGGCAGTGAATTATAAACTGAAGCTCGGCAGCCGCCAACACTTCTATGTCCTTTCAAATTCAACATTTTATTAGCAGTAGATTCTGCGATGAATTTCTTTTCCAATTCTTCTGTTGGAAGACGGAAAGGGATATTCATAAATGAGCGATCTTCTTTAACAACTGTTCCTCTATAAAAATCAGAATTATCGATAACATCATAAATATATGCAGCTTTTTCTTCGTTGATCTTCTGCATTCCTGTTAGACCGCCATTTCCTTCGATCCATTTAAGAACTTCACCTATCACATAAATAGCGAATGTAGGAGGAGTATTGAACATAGATCCTTTGCTGGCATGAGTGTTGTAATCCATCATTGTAGAAAGACCGGGATTGATCTTCTCCAACATAGATTTTTTAACTACAACAAATGTAGCTCCGGCTGGTCCGATATTTTTTTGAGCTCCACCATAAATGAGATCATATTTGCTGAAATCAAGTGGTTTACTCAAGAAGTTAGAAGACATATCCGCAATTAATGGAACGCCGGCAGGAACGTCCGGGTCTATCTTCCATTCTGTTCCACGAATTGTGTTATTTGTTGTTATATGAAGATAAGCAGGATTTTCAGAAAGTTTCCATTCTTTAGGAATGTATGTAAAATCTTTATCTTCAGATGAAGCAGCAATGTGTAATTTCTTTCCTAATATTTTTACTTCTTTAATTGCTTTTGAACTCCATGCACCTGTATTAATGTAGTTTGCAACTTTATCATCAGCACAGAAATTGAGTGGGATCATATAGAATTGGGTACTTGCTCCACCTTGTAGGAACATCGCAATGTAATCATCTCCTAATCCCATTAGTTTAAGCAATCTGGCACTTGCGCCTTCAATGATCTCCATATACTCTTTTGATCTGTGACTCATCTCTAAAACTGATAGCCCATTACCTTTATAATCCAATAAATTCTTCTGAATACCTTTTAATACTTCTTCCGGTAAAACAGCTGGTCCTGCACTAAAATTGTGAACTCTCATCTCACAACCTCCAATGTTTTTATTTTCGTGTTAACTTAAATTTTGAGATATTATAGGCAAGTTTTTTTTAATAATGTAATAATGTTCTGTCACTCTGCCTGCCAAGCCATAGTTTATAACGAAGGCTGGAGAAGTCTTCTTGCTGAAACACTTAACGAAAAGTCAGGAAGAACTTAGTATTTTTTGATTCTCCTATGGAGAACAACGTGCGAGACACGTCAGAATGACGAAACTAATGCTTCTTATTCCTCTCCTTCAGGGAGATGTTAGGTAAGGGTTACTTCAACAATAAACACTTCTTACTGGCAATTGCTTTGCCATCTACTTTCAGTTGATACATATAAATCCCTGATGCAAATTTTTTAGCATCCCAAGTTACTTCATTTATTCCTAATTCATAATTCGTAATTTCTAATTGATCCACCTTTTGTCCTCTGATGTTGTAGATATCAAGATTCACAAAATCGGAGTTTTGTGTTACGCTGAATGATATTTTTGTTTCTGGATTGAAGGGATTTGGAAAATTGGTGAGAAAAATATCTTTATTAATAATAGGAAGTTCATTAACAGATAAAAACTGGTTCCAATCTAACTCTGTTATGCCATTTACCCAATTATTTAGAATTAGATTTTCACCATCAAAATCAATCGAACTTGTTTGAAGATTCCATCTAAATTCATCCTGTAAAATAGGATTAGTAATGTCCGTAGCATCATAAGTTAGAATTCTATTACTTCGATTATCCGCAATAACCAAATCAGTCCCTGAAAGATTACAGCATAAAAGATCCAAATCCAACTCCACGATTATTAAGTGAATGTACATAGAATTCATTTACAACAATTGGATTTAATGGATTAGAGAAATCTATAATGAAATATCCACTTGCAGAACCATACCAACCTAAATTGTAATAACCAGCATAAAGCACATCCTCGAATATATTAAGATCAAATACTTCATAATCTAGTGAAATAAAACTAATTGATTCAGGATTTGTTATATCACTTATATCATAAATCTCGATTCCATTAATGTTATCATATGAATCATGTATATTAGCAAAAAGTAAATTATTCTTAATTTGATAGCTAACTACATGATAATCATTGATTATTGAAGAAACATAAGTAGGATTATTTGGATTGGATACATCCAAAACTTTTATTGAATAAATTCCGTTTTTAAATATTAAATAGTCTCCAATTTTTCTTGTTTGATAATTATCTGTCATAATTGTATTTAGTAATTCAGGAAATTCAGGAATACTTACATCGTATATCTTGATTCCTACAGAGAAACTTGAACCTGTTCGATATGATAAGTATACAATATCATCGTCATAGATTATACTAGTACCCATTTCATCACCTGTGAGATAAATTGGTTCTTCTGGATTAGTCCTTTCATAAATACCAAGACCATCCAACATATCTGCATAATAAATGTAATCATCTGTATATTCTAATCCTTCAACATAAGAAAACTCATCAAAATAGCGATAAACCTCATATGGATTTGCATTCTCATCCATATTAACAACCTGCAATCCATAACTCCAATCTATTAGATATAAAATTTCATCTTGTGTAGCATAATGAACAGTTGCTCTTGGTGTAGAATAGGTGTTTATTAAAACTAGATCATTGAAGTCTTCTATATCAAACATTGAAAATCCATATAAAAAATCACAAACATAGAGAATACCATCTTGAATAGAAATATTTGAGGGTGTTACTATATTATGATTGGAACCTATTAAATGAGGATCTGCTGGGTCAGAAATATCTACAAGAAATAAACCTTCCCAACCTGCTATATATGCTTTGTTATCATAAATTTCAAACGAATTTAAAATAAAGAAATCGTCAGTATATTGTCCTAAAAGTAAAGGATCATCAATTTGACTAATATCATAGATTTTTATTCCATCATCAACCAGAAGATACAGGGAGTTCTCAATGATTTTTGCACGCCTAATATTGAAACCTGTTGGAACAAAAATAATTTCTTGTGGAGAAAACGCATTTGAAACATTGATCAGCGTGAATCCGCCATCATAAACAAAGACAGCATAATCATTATCAATATCAATAAAATTTACTCCTGTATCAGAATAATAAGTATTTATCATAATGTTGTTTAAATCATTATAATCAATTAATTTCAAACTATTATCATCTGCTATAAAAGCTACTGAATCTTTTATAGCAATATTATTAACCCGATGAAAATCGTGATATTCTTCAATAATTACAGGATCTTCAGGATTTGAAATATCTATAAATCCTAAATTCCAATTTGGATTTCCTTCTGGCTCATCTACACCAATAATTGCTAAATCATTATCAATTTCTATCCATGATACAAAATTATAAAATGGTAATTCTGAAATCTTATGAAAAACGGCGTAACTTTGAGATGATATGATCATTATCATCACTACAAAAATTAAATTTCTAAACTTCATTTTTCACTCCCTTAATTATTACTTATAATATCCAGATAACCAATTCCCTCTCTAGATTAATTGAAAAGTTCACAACCTTCGCAAGATATTTATACATTATTTCAATATAACCATTTTTTTCATTACTGTTTCATCTTTGGTTACTAATTTGTAAAAGTAGATACCAGATGATACACTTTTTTCATTATCGTCTTTACCACTCCACACAATTTCATAAAATCCCGCAGGTTGTTCTCCATCTATTAGAGTTTTTACTAGCTGTCCTTTAGTGTTGAAAACTTTAAGTTCAATCAAACCATCGTTTGGAAGAGAATAAGCTATTGTGGTACTTGGATTGAACGGATTTGGGTAATTGGATGCAATTAAACTGGATGACAATTCTGGTAAATCTGGTGAATATGTCCCATCAGAAATGGTTATTGGATATTTATATTGAATAAAATCACCATCCTCATCAAAAATGTAGCTAATCATTCTAGCTTCTTCTCCAGTTTGGACACTAGGTATAACAGTGAATGAAGTTTCATAATAATCACCAGTTACTATAATCTCTTCTTCAAAATATGGTTCTCCAAATCGTGTATAGTCTACTTCGTAAAAGTATTCATTTAAAGTGTTTGAATAATAACAATCATATTCTGATTCAAATGCTTTAAATTCACATTGAGAATAATCATCGGTAGGAAGCTGCCCGAAAACTGAAATATCATCATTATAAAATATTATCTCAGGATTTCCAGTAATTGTAATATTTTCATCACGTTGTGGAGGATTCACAAAAAGTAAAGGATCCCCTAATATATTATACAACTTGCTATTAAAAATACTTGCTTCGCTATTCATTTTAGCATCAAGAAAAGCTGTACCTAAATTTTGATATTCATTAATAATATTTTGATAAAAAGCAAGAAATAAAACGCAACTAGAACCTCCAGAGGCTGGCAAACGAGGTGTAATAGCAGCAATTGTTCCACCATCCTCATAAGTTAGAAATTGTTCTGCCATACAATCAAACTCCAAAGAGCTGAAATCTCCAACCCTACTTGAAGCTGCCGTAAAGAGAGGAAGATGATCTGGATTTTGCAATAATTGAAGTTGTGTAGAAGCTCTAAAATAATCTTCATCACCTAACAGGTCTTCATTCCCATGACCAATATAATGCCAGATTAACCTACCTTCATTAACATTATAAATTATATCTTGAGATGCTTCTGGTTTATTTCCATTGGCATCCATTTCATATTCTATACCCAATACACGATCTATCCATACTGCATCAGATAATACCTCTGTTAATTCTTGAGCCTTGGCTGTATGATTTAGACCACTTGTAGGAGTTAATCCCTCTAAATGTTCTCCTTTATACTCATCATCTGTAACAATGAGCATCTTATTTCGCCACCAATCAAGTGTAGGATTTGAGATATATTGAATATTCCTATTGATAATAAGTTCTAATTGTTCAATATTCTGTGCAGGAAATCTACCGATAGGTATATCTGGATAGTTATCTGCATCCAGCATCACAAAGTCATCATCAGTATATCCCATTATAACTATCCGGTTTTTATCACTGGGAGTATTCCAGTCTTCTGTACCACTTCCTATCAAAAGAACAGAGCTATTCATCCAAATCGAAGGATCATCGAAAAATTCAACAAGATATTCTCTTATAGCTACCGGATCTTCAGTACCTCCACTCATTTCGTCGAATATGTCCTGTTGCTCTACTACTATGCGTACAATTTGAAATTCATTCCGATAGAAATCTGCCAATTGATGTGCCTGAGTCAAAAACTCTTCTGGTGCAATAATAATGTGCCGTCCATCACGGGCTTTTTCAATATTTTTCTGTTTTAAATTTACTGCTTTCATTCCAATAAATATGAAGATCATCATTCCGATTAGTGTAATACGCTTTACCATAAATAACCACCTTATAATTTTTTTTACAAAGATAATGAAGATATTAATATTGTTTAGAAGCTCCTGTAAAAATTTATTGTAAAAATTAAAACTTTGTATCAATTTTTTTTATTTGAAATTTATTTAAATAAAAGCTTTTTTCTTTGCAAGTATTTTTTTCAAACATATTTGTTTGCAAAATTTTCTAATGTGGGTTATTTGCGCTATTTTTTATCTCTTTCTTTTACGAATGTTAGGCTTTATTGGTCGTGGATTGTCTAAGAAAAAATCTATCAGATCTTTTCTGCCGGCATTCTTCAAAGCTTCAATAATCAGTTTTTTATTTTGCGGAACAAACCATTGCACAAGCGCTTTCTGAAGCCTGACTTCTCTACCTCTGGGAATATGGATATTGTTCCCATCAAGATTGAATCCGGTATAATACATCATTGTACTTTGTGTCATCGGGGTTGGAGTAAATTGCTGTATCTGTTTCAACTTAATCCCCTTTTTTTTCAAATAAACTGCAAGTTTTATTGTCTCCTTTAGGCTCGAACCGGGATGCCCTACAATGATGTAAGGAATGATAAACTGTTTTTTACCTATCTTCTCACAATATGAGCTATATATCTCATGGAATCTCTCATAAAGATCAACCGAAGGTTTGTACATATACTTTAAAACTTCAGGACTAATATGCTCTGGTGCTAATTTTAAAAGTCCACTTGTATGATATTTAGCTACGACCTTAATATAATCAATATCTTTCAAGGCCAGATCGAATCTTAGCCCTGAAGAGATAAAGGAATGTTTAATATTTTTTAATTTACGAACTTCATTCAATAGTTTTTTCTGCTCAAGATGTGAACTATTCAAGTGAGGACAAATTTCCGGGAATAGACAGGAAGTTCTCTTACATGTTTCACTGATCCCCAGTTTGCAGCTCATTCCATACATATTTGCTGAAGGTCCGCCAATATCACTTATCGTACCATTGAAATTTTTATCAGAGGCAATAGTCATAATCTCTTTTCTTATAGAATCAATACTGCGAGATCGGATAGTTTTACCCTGATGAGAGCCAATTGCACAAAAATGACAGCCGCCAAAACATCCTCTGTGGGCTGTCACAGAGTCTTTGATCTGAGTGAAAGCAGGTATCTTCTTGCCATTATATGTGGGATGCGGTTGGCGTGTAAATTCAAGATCATAAACTTTATCAAGTTCTTTTGTAGTAAGAGGTTTCGCAGGAGGATTATGAATAAGAAAGCTTTTCCCAAATTTCTGAATGAGCACTTTATCCCGAAAATTTTCCCAGAATTTTAGGCGCATTTCATGAAAATCTTTTTTAGATAGATCAGAAGAAAATTCAGGTAAAATTACAGCATCGTCAATCTCTTTACCTATTACCACTGTCCCACGAATATTCTTCAGCTCCTTTATCTCTTCCCCATCAGCCAATCTTTTAGCTATCGTATTAATAGTCCTCTCACCCATCCCATAAACAAGCAAATCAGCTCTGGAATCGAAAATAATGGAATTCCTTAAGTTATCACTCCAATAATCGTAATGAGGTAACCTGCGCATACTGGCTTCAACTCCACCCAAAATAACAGGTGTACCTTTAAAGATTGATCTTACTTTCTGAGTATAAACAACTGCTGCTCTATTGGGACGTAAACCGCTCTTCCCACCTGGTGAATATGCATCTTCCGAACGTATTTTACGCATTGCAGTATAATGATTTATCATTGAATCCATATTCCCGGAAGAGACACCAAAGAAAAGTCTGGGACGACCAAGTTTCTTAAAATCCTTATCATTCTGCCAGTCAGGTTGTGAAATAATTCCTACTTTATAACCTTCTGCTTCCAGTGATCTGGCAACGATCACGGGACCAAAACTGGGATGATCAACATAAGCATCACCTGTTATTATAATGATATCAAGCTGATCCCATCCTCTTTCTTTCAAATCATTCTTAGATATAGGTAAATAGTTATTCATAAAAAAAGCGACGCTTTTGCGCCGCAAATATTTACAATTACCAAATCAGGGATTTACTCTGATAACATTGATCGCTTGAATTCCTCTATCAGTTTCAATTGTGTCAAATTCAACTTCTTCATCCGGAATAAGAGTTTTTCTTCCCAATTCTGATGCTGTAACTATTGATTTCCAGTGAACGAAAAATTCTTTTCCTTCATCTGTAATAATAAAACCAAAACCTTTCCCTTCATTAAACCATTTTACAGTTCCCTTCATATTTTACTTCCTTATATTGTTTAAATTACAATTTCTATATACTTTAAAAATTTGCAAGTGATTTTTATTTATTAACTTGCGAGAATACAATAATATGTTCATTTCCTTTTCTCAATATGAACATTATAACTGATCTTTTCCCTTTAAGTTTTATCTTCTTCCTAAATTTCTCTACTGATTCCGGGAATCCCCTTGTCTTAATTATCAACTCTCCAATCTCATTATCACGAACATATTTTCTCACCTTTTTCAAATCGTAATTGATTATCAATTCAACCTCATACAATTTGCCAAACTTAATATGAGTTACCTTTGAACCAGTTAATAAGGCAAGTTTAGTATCTATTAGATTATAATTTATTATCAAGCCTAACTCCTGGACCAATCCTGCTCTGATGATAGCCGCATCAGGCTCAAATAAATATTTTTTAATTTCACTAACTTTAATCTTCTCATCAGAATTTTGTAAAGTCATATTGGAAGGTAAGAGTATTGCCTTTCTAGAACAATTTTCGTTGGAAAGTTTACCCATACACAGTAATATTTCTTTCAATACTCCATCTTCAGAAATAAATTCTAAGGTTGAGTCAACAGGTAATATCAGTTTCTTATAATCAATGGCTGGAGATAATTTTACAGCAATATTCGGGGTAATTTTACGAAGTTCCATAATCTTATGGAAAGGCGGAGAATATTCTTCAGGATTGATCCTGCGATTACTATCCATCCGTCTATCCGGATCAATAAATATTGCCTCAACCTGCTGGTCAAATTCTTCTGCGCTACCTAATTTGAAATTAATATTATTTAGATCCCTATTTTTACAATTGAATTCAGCAATTCTTAATGTATCTGCATCAAGATCAACTGCATATACTTGTTCTTTATCCTTGGCGATATGCATAAGATCAATTCCAATACCACAGCATAGATCAGCAATTATATTATAGTCTTTGAACTTTAATTCATGATACTTTGCCAGCTCACATGAGCTGGCTTGTTGTGCTCCCAGCTGAGTAAAAAGAATTTCTCCGGCAATTGGTATTTTTTTAATATTCCGTTTTTGCAATTTAATCTGACTAAGCATCTCTTTAATTGGTTTATCCTGATTTTCTGAAATAAACTTTTGCGTATCGTTTATGGTAATTTTCGGTAATGCCTGAAGTCTATTAAAAAACAGAATATTCTTTTTATCTTTCAGAAACTGCAGCAATTTATCAATATTCATAAAATTGATTTTTCGATATTTTTCTTATCTGTCAAACAATAAACGGGTGGAAAACCACCCGTTTATTATATTTTCAAACTTATTTAAGTAAAATACATTTCTTTACATCTACAACTGAATTATCTACATCCAGTTTGTAAAAATAAATTCCTGATCCTACTTTTTTACCGTTATCGTCTTTACCATTCCACTGAATGTTCTGCACTCCTTTCGCTTTGGATTCTGCATTTGCAAGAACACGTACTTTCTGACCGCGAATATTATAAACATTCAAATCTACCTTACTAGCCTCCGGCAAATTGAACGAAATATTTGTTAAGGGGTTAAATGGATTTGGATAGTTCTGATTAAGAACTGGATTTTTCGGAATAACAATAATATCTTCTGCATCAGTGACAACTTTATTATCACCGTAAAATCCCGTTCTCTGGTAATTTCCGCGATATGTTGACCATGGAATTTTATGCCCTTTTGGAAGTTTGCAGTCAATTATTAGAGCACCAGCGATAGTACCTGAAATGAAATCGAAATCACCATCACCATCAATATCCTCTACACTTGCAGGACCATAAGCACCAATATTAACTGTTACAGGAGCAAAATCTACTTCAGTTCCATCCAGATTAAAAGCATAAAAATCATTTTGATCCGTAAAACAAACTAATTCAACATTATCATCATTATCAAGATCAACAGCTAAGGGCGGATTTGAAATTAATCTGTCAATATCAACTGGCCAACCTGGTAAATCAGTACCATTTTGATCAATTATGTAAAATTCACCGTGAATTGTAGTGAAAGCAATATCCAGTTCATTATTATTATCAAAATCTGCTGCAATTGCAGAACCTGCTATCTTAGCTGGAATTGTTTTTGAAACAAGAATTTCTCCAGTTGGACTAATTATATACAATTTGTTATCAACCGTTCCGATCACAATATTTTTGTTATCAAGTACAATTGGCGCTGTTGCAGCAATAGCAGACAGCACTAAAGGAAATCCGTTTATATTCTCACCATCATCAGCATAAGCATATAAGTTTCCATCAAGGGTTGAGATCAAGATTTCACTTTTACCATTCTCATTAAGATCAGCAGAAGCCATATCACAGAAAAGAGTATTAGGCAGTTCTACCGGGAAATTTGGCAGGATGTTTCCACTATTATCAAATACTGAGAGTTTATTATCCAGGTCAAATGTAACAACATCCATTTCTCCATCACCATTCACATCTGAAATCATTGGAGTAAGCAGATTTTGAGCCTCAATTGAACAACTGAATATCTGAGAACCGGTATTATCTAATGCAAAGATATTTCCAGCTCTGTCTGCTATAACTATTTCTTCAGAGCCATCATCATTCATGTCTCCATAAGCTGTACTCTTCCAGATATTTGCATCGCCTGTCCAAGGGAATCCACTTACCATTTGTGCATCAGGCTGTAAGAGATTAATATTTGAACCAGCATCAATGATCATGATTTCCTTTATCTCATCATTATTGAAATCACAAATAATTGGGTTTGAGAATACTTGATTACTGGCTGACCAGGGCCAGTTCTGCTGAAATAAAGATACTTCAAATTCCATTGCATAATCCATTTCAAATAACCCCCCGCCACTTACAGGAGCAGTAATATATAATGTGTACAGATAAGTATCATAATTACAGTCTTGGGGAGCTTGAATAATAAATGAAGGACCTGTTATGGAACTTCCAACAGGAATATCTCCAAAGCTGGCTATGCCATTTATAACCTCAATTGTGTTATCTTCAAAGGTAATAGAAGCTGTGACATCTTCAGCATCTGCCCAGCCTTCCATATTTTCTAACTCTATAAATACTTCGATCTGTTCACCGGGATTTGGAGTATTATCATCATCACCATATAATGAGTCATCATACATAACACTCACAGGATGAACATACGGAAAAGAACCATTGGCATATTTTACTTCAACGGAAGGATCTCCTAGAATTACCAGTTCATAATGTACCCAGCGCATCACACCATCTGCCAATGCCATATTAACAAGTTCAGCCCGGGATTGTGATAGGGATTTCCCAAGTTGACGCATATTATCATTAAACATGGCTTCAAAAAAAGCTATATCGTAAAATTGTGAAGGTCCATTAGTATTTCCCGGACTATACCAGCCATACCGTGTATTACCGATAAAAGCATAAAGACCATGCTCGGATATAACCAGATTTTCTGCTATACTCTCATTACTCAAACTGGTCAATTCGTCAAAAGCAGCAGGATAGCAGCCTTGGGTATAGGCAAAGCCGTAATTAGTATTTGTATAGGTATTCACATAGCTTGAAGTCTGTCCGAAAACAATATTCTCGTTTGAATGTCCCATATGATTGATAATTGCCAGACCATTATTAATTGCATCACGAACAGTATCAGAATTGTATGTTCCTTCACGCTCATAAAGTCTGTTTACATGATATTCACTTTCTAAACTTGGAGCTAAATCAGCAACTTCATCTTTATAATCTCCACCCCATGTTACAGGGCTATTGTTCAAGTTTTCTCCAAACAGAAAGACAACATCATTAGTATATGTTTGATTATCTACGTAATATGAAGTCTTATTGAAAATATTTTGAAATTCTTCTTGAGTTTCTGCGGGAAATCTACCGACTGAAACTTCCGGGATAAGGTCAACATCGTCTGCAACTTCACCATACGTTCCATTACCATTGCCATCCCAGTCATTATCCAAACATCCATAATAGAGATCACACGGCATACTATAATCGTAAGTACCCCAGCCAGTATCAATAAATACTGTTCTTAAGGGAACAACCTCATCATCTCCTCCCAATAAAACAAATTCCAGAGGTGAAGTAGTACCGGAAAAGGTTACATAAGCATCAATAATAAAATTTTTGATCTTTTCCTGTTCATTATCACCTGGATATTCGGTATATATATCTGAAGTTAGAAATACACCTGTGGATATATTATGATCAATTTTCCAATCTACAAAATCCTGCAGGTATACCTCACGTTCCTCATCTGTAATTACAATCATGGTAAAAGGATCAGCCGGATCAACTAATGTGCGAGAAGAATTGTTGTATGTTTTTTCATAATTGTAAAGATCTTCAGGGTTAACAACCATTTTCTCAATATCGGTTTTATAACTTTCTATCATCATCTTATTCTGATTATCATAGACATTATCATCAAACTCTGTATTTAAAGAGATCTCAGCTGTCTGAAACCAGGTTACAATTCCTGTTACAGGATTATATTTATAAGGATAAATATTAACTATTGCCAGGTCATATCCTTTAACTCTTTGAGTTCCCAATAATTCAAAATTCATAATAGGAAAATTTGCATTTTTAGAATAAATTGATTTATCTTTAATAGTATTATCAGGTACAGCTTTTGACATGGGCTGCATTTTCTTAGCAAAATCTATAATCCTATAACCATTTAACTGATCCATATTACTAAGTTCTACATTAATTGAATTCAATTTCTGCCCCATTGGAAGCAGGATCTTTACCGGAATATATGGTATGGAAGGTTGACCCGGTTCAATGATCTGCGGAAGTTCATTTTGGAAGTTAATTCCCCTTATAGTTGGTTCTTCAACTTTAAGATCAATTGCTAAAACAAATACCGGTAGCAGCATAACTATTAAAAATATTTTAAATTTCATCTATTTCTCCTATCTATTTTATTATAATTTAGAAGCAATTTTTGAGCCAATATCACGTCAAGATAATAATTGCTTGTATTAAATAATTTTAATATATTCTGGAATAGTTGACAACATCTTGCAGAAAAAAAAAATGTTCTCGTCGGGATGTAGCGCAGTTCGGTCAGCGCGTTCGGTTCGGGGCCGAAAGGTCGGAAGTTCAAATCTTCTCATCCCGACCATTTCATTCTCCTAACTCTATATTTAACAACATTATAAACCATTTTTAATCGATAGTAATAAAATGTATTGTTGTGAAATTTGCTGTGAAAGTGAAATAATAAGTGAGTATTCGCGTATTGATTATTTACAATATTAGAGCAAATTCATTTTCTAATAATTTTCCAATTTATTTTGGTGAGCAAATAATTTATCAATGAGACTTCAACTCTAATTAATTGACAAATACGCGTGTCATCAAATATTAATTATTAATGAAGAATTATTTATCTGGGAGATGTTGTAATGAATTCAATTAGTAAACTTTTTAATGAAAGCAATCTTGATGGAAGAAAATGGCTAAGATAAGTAGAAGGAAATTGAATAAAAAAATAAATTCAATTCTAACAAAACGAATATCAGACCTTGAGAAATATGTTAGAATTCAGTATAAAAAAAATTGTAATTCTCATTCCGCAATGAATTTATATAAGAATGAGTACAAAGAACTACATAATTATATTGAGATAGGTATTAAGGGATTCATCCAATTCACTAATAAATCAGGGTGGAAGATAAATAAAAAAATTACACGAAAATATGAAATCATATTATCACATATAGGTAAGGTTTTTCTACTTCAACAATCATATAATGAGTTTTATAAGTATTTACTTTTTTCTAAAGGGATTTTTTTTATACTCGAGTTATCATTTTTGGAATTAGGTTTGAAAAATGATTCAGATACATTATCTAAATTAAAATCATTAGACTTAGATATTAAATTTGATAAATGGATATCCTTGGATTTTAAAGTTATTGATGAATCTGACCACACAATGAAGACTAATAAATCAGATAATAATTATTGGATTCAAATCATAACATCCTTAAAAATAAAGAATTCACATAATACAGATAATTTTCTAAATCGTAGATTCATGCCTACAACCGAGGAATTAATTAACAATCGAGTGAATGAAGAAATCTACAATCTTATTAGTTTAGGAAGTTATAATGATTACGTAGAAAAGTTAATTGCATCAGAAGTTTTAAAAGATTTAGCTAATCGAATAGGTGCAATATATCAAGAAACCTATAAAAGTGATAGTATTAAATTGCAGGTATCAGAATCTGATAATTCATTTATAAAACAAGATGATTACTGGAACGTTGTCTATGAAGGAGTTTCAGGAATATTTAAAAACTATACTGGGATGAGCTATATAGATTATTTAGTTCATCATCCTTTTACTAAAATTCACTGCAAAGAGCTTGTTAACACTATGTCAGTTGAAAGTTCTAATAAACATATACAAGTAAAAGAAGAAGGTTTAGTGATTGAGGAAAATATCAAACAATCGATTATGGATGAGAGATTTAAAAATGAAGTAAAAACTGAATTGAAACTTCTTTACTCTGATTTATATGAAGCGAAGGATAATAATGATATTGGGAGAATTGAGTCTATTGAAGAAGAAATTGATATAATTGAAAGAAAATGTTCAAATACACGTTTTAACCAAATCAAAGATACAGGATCAGAGAAAGTGAGAATTTCAGTATATAAAAATTATAAGAAAGCTTTAGATAGCATCAAATTAAATGGTCACATTAAATTATATCAGCACTTTATGTCTTATATTGAAACAGGGTATTATTTTTCATATAAGCCATTAGAAGATATTTCATGGGATTAATTATTATCTATTTTGATTAAGTAACTCCAAAAGTAACATTGTAACTAAAGATTTCACTCCTTCTAAGTAAAGGAGGAAGTGAAAATGAAAAACCAAAAAGGACAAGAACAATTAGAATTTAAACAACTTCAAACCAACAAACTCTTTGTCACTATTGAAGAAGCAAGCGAGTATTTAGATTTAAAAATATCAACTTTATATTCCTATACTCATAATCGTACAATTCCATTTTGTAAACCCAGACGAAAAATCTATTTCAAAATTGAAGATTTAGACAAATTTGTTTTAGGTAACGGTTCTTATTACAAATCACAAGAACAGATTGAAGCAGAAGCAATTGAACATCTGGTGGTGACATCATGAAAAGCTTAATAACTAAAGAACACAAACACTTGCTTTATAAAGATGAAATTGGTGATGATTTCTTACTCACAAAGTATATGGAGATTTATAAGAAATCAAATTCAACTCTTGGAGTGTATTGTTGGAGTAAGAGAATATTTCTCCAGTTGAAAAAAGAAGGTATAACTACTAAAGAATGGGATACAGATGATAAGTTATATACCTTTGAAACAGATGTCGCAAATTTGCACCTATTATTTGCAACTGGGAGCCATTCCAGAAGAGTGTATCGTTATGGTCGATGGTTAAAGAATAAGGAGAAACGGTTAGCCCATAAAATTATTCCTACTAATCCTAATTTAAAGGAGGTGGAATAATGAGTGCATATGATGAGATAATTGAACAATTTGAAATTGGTGGTTACATCATAATTAATAAGAATTTAATAAGGAGAATCGGATTAAGGAGTACACTTATTTATTCGGAATTACTTTCAAGATATCATTACTTTAAGAATCGAGGAGAGTTAACTCCTGATGGTTATTTCTTTAATACGATTGAAAGCTTAGGGAAAGCAACTTGTTTAACTGGGAGACAACAAAGGATAGAGATTAAGAAATTACAAGAATTGGGATTACTGAAGCAAGACAACAGAAATGGGTCAACAAGAAGATACTTTTGGATTTCGGATGATGTTGGTTTAATCACAAAATTAATAGAAGAAGGTGGGTTGTGAGGAGAAATTGACTCACCTAATAGTGCATTTATTGAGCACAAGGGGTTACGAAAAGTGCACACTAATAAGAATAATATAATAAAACTAATAAATAAAAAAGATAAATGGTCCTTGAAAGGACAGGATGATTATTTCTTAAAAATAATTGAGTATTATCTCGAAATCTATAAGGCATATATGAAAAAAGAACACCCGGTGTTGAAAGAAAAGCACTGGGAAAGAGTTATTGATTTTATGTATACCTTCAGCAGAGCAGGTAGTATCTATACATTTAATGACTTTTGTTTAATGATTGATGCTTATTTTGATACTAATTTTGATGCTAAAATTCAATGTGACAGAAATATTCTTCACTTTGCCACAGAAGGAATATTAATGAATAGGGTTAATGAAGTATTTTGTAGATTTGATGAATAGAAGCACAAAAGCTTAATATCTTTTATATCAGTCTTTTATGTAAATATCTACTACGCTATAAAGGAAAAGTTGATTCCAAAACCGTTATTCCTGTAGAAGGGGGTCGGGCACAGCAAGAGGTACTAAAGGCGTAAGCCCAAATAGGCAGGTGAATGAGTGGGTGTACGTGAGTTGGGTTCCTAACATGCTCTTTGAGAAATAGTGTACGAGTATGGAAACATTTGGTAGGTATGAAGAGAGATGATTAGAAGATTGTGGTTTATGAAAGAGAAGAAAAAAGCGTATATAGTATTTTTTCAGACTTACCTCTTCTTCTCATTCTCTCTTCACTTACCTTCATTCACTCAAAATTCTTTTTCTTTCTTATATATTCTTTTACTCTTATCTCTTCTCTTCTCTTCTCTTCTCTTCTCTTCTCTTCTCTTCTATATAGCTACGTTTTGCTACACGTTTGCTAGGCTTTTGCTAAGCTTTTGCTTACTATTTGTTAGCCCTTTGATAGTCCAGGCTCACACACTATTAAAAATCACTTAATTTTGCACTCTTTAAAAACACCGATTTTATTAATTACACTTTATTTTGTTACTTTTTACGCTAATTGTAGTTTAGCTTAGCCTAACTTAGCCCCAGCTTAGCTTAGGCTTAGCATTTGCTTAATACTCAATTTTTTTTTTAAACTTTTCGTAAATATGAATAATGAGATCATATAAAAGGAAATGTGTTGAATGGATTCAATATATAAATTTATTTACTTTGAAAATGCCTTCTGGTTCATTTTTATGGACTCTATAATCGATGACATTCTTTTTTTAATGTAAAACTACATCTATTATATATTTTGGTTTTAAATGAACAAAAAAATCAATGTGAATATTCCGAGATATCCACCTTGAATGTATGATTGAAGAGAAAGAAAGATCAGAAAACGTAATTTCTGGAGATTAAGAGGTTATTAACACCACTTAAAAGGATGGGGAGTGTCAAAACTCCCCATCTATAAACTACAACTATCTTGATCTAAGCTGAAATAATTACTTTATTGCTTATTTTCGGATAATATCTTAACTTGGTCTGCTTGATCTTGATAATTTCGTGGGTGATATTTACCAACAGGCATTGTTTCAAGTACTTGTTTATTTATTCCTTTAGCAATAGGAACATAATCCTGTGCAGCTGTTTTAACTGCAGTTTCAAGAAGAGCAAAGAGTAATCCCTGATTAGATCCACCAGATGTGTCATATACAATTTTACCTGCATAATTCCATAATACTTCACCAGTAGTAGTTGACTTTAATGCAAAATCCAATGCTACAGTTACATTTCCTCCTATAATAAAATAAGCTTTGTCCCATTCTACGATTTGGGTGATTAATACCGCATCAGCATTAAAATATTCTTTAAATTGTGGAAGAAGATCATCTGGAATTATTTCTGTGTCATATAATCCCTCTGAAATCAAAAATTGAGTTGTTACTTCTAATGGAAGAAAATAATAACCTGTTTCAGATGCTGCTTCAGTCAGGGTTGACATAAAATATTCTTTAGCTTCTGGCGCAGTAGAAAGATTAACGGGAGGTAATATTAGAACGTTGGATGGTTGTTTTGCATACATTAACGGGTAAGTATTTGCTTTAGTTTCAAATGTTGCACATCCAGATAACATTAGTAATATAATAGGTATAATGATATAAATCGCTTTTTTCATTATTCATTCTCCTTTTTTTCAGGAATTCTTTGTACAAGCACAGTCACAAATTTTTCTGATTCAGGATATAATTTAATCTCTAAATCAAAATATTTTTTAGCTTCAGAATAATTTCCTTCTTGCATTGAATAATAACCATATTCACAATAAATTCCTGGTGGGACTTTCTTCTTAAGATAATCAGATTGCTTAATAATTTTTTCTATACTTTTGATATGTTTATTGAGATTTCCTTCGGTTTCTAATTTCTTATAATTATATAGGGAGTTAGAATAATTTCCCCAATAATATAGAGTAGTTTGATAGCATCCAGTAAATACTAATACAATAAGAATAACAATAAGTTTAATTTTCATTTTACATTCACCTCTTTAGTTATATTGCCATCAAAAAATAGATTTCTTTTAACAATCATTTCACCGTTCCTATACACTCTAATCAGATGTAGTCCAGGATCGATTTCATATACAGTATTATCAGTTGGTTCGATTAATGGGATTATTTCATTATCATCAATTTGTAATGAAATTTCAACTAAATTTCCTGTTAATTTTATATATGAGATGTCTTCTTTTTGGATGATCCCTGCATTATATGCGCAACCAGTTAATAGACTGAAAACTAATATCACAAAAAGTATTGAAGTATATTTCATTAAAACCTCCTATTCTTCCATTTCTTCAATATAGATTTCATTTATTGTTTGATCATCAAGATTACCTTCAATTAATTCACAAAAAGATATTTCTTCAATTGGTGTTTTACCGTAGAATGATTTTATTTTTATTCTTCCAATTTCTTCCCCAGGTAATTCCAATTCAAGTCCAGTTTGAGGATTCTCTACAATCTTACCCCTTTTTTTAATTAAAAAAACATCTCCTGATTTTATGTTTTGTGATTCTCCTCCTGAAATAATAATATCCTTATTATCAATCTCTAAAATATATGCTCTCCACGGTTCATTTAATAGATTCTCAACTATGTTACTAACTAATTTTGATATTGCAGCACTAAGTGCTTTATCATTTAATGAGCTATCATATCCAGCTTTAGACCCAGCCCCTAATACTGTACCTGTTTCTGAAAATGCCTCCCCACTTCCCTCTTCAGCATAAATTACTTGCCCAGTCTTAATATTAATCAACCTAACATTGACTTTTGCATTAGCGGTTTGTTTTTTTGTTCTTGAGAATACTCCAACTTTACTGGTATTCTTTCTTCCAAATTCTGAAACAGAGCCTACAATTAAATAGTCTGATACTAGCTTGAATTCCTTCATTTCTTCTTTCGATTCATTAGTGATCTTCTCAATGTCAGGTCTTTCAAATAATAAGAACTTGCCTGTTTGGGTTAGTTTTGTACTTAATATATCCATAGCTTGTTTACCGATTTTATTATTAGTATTGAATAAATTGCCTTGCCCATATGCTGTTTCGTTAGAAAATCGTGCGATAGATATTTTCCGTTTTAATGAATGTTCCTGTTCCATTTCAATTGTTTTACTTACATCAGGAGATTCACTCGGCAATTTTTTAACAATAGGCTGTTGTATTGTAGCACATCCACCTATTAAAACAACAATAATAATACTCAAGAATGAACTCTTCATTTTCCCTCCATATTTGAAATTTTTGTTAAAACCTTTCTTACTTTATGATAAATTTGTATTTCTATTTTTTATAAATTTATATTTGAAATTTATTATTTTCTATTTACTTGTCAATAACTTTACGACTTTTTGTTTCTTCCTAATAGCAACTTTATGTAGCATGTAAATTTGCTTATATAAACTATATAACAATCCACTCCATGTAACATCAAGACTCTTAGGATTAAATAGAAGAATCTTGCAAAGATGGTGCAGACAGTTCAATGTAGATATCCTGAGATATACACTCTGGTTGGATGCCTTCACTTCATATCTTGAATAGCTATTAGAGTATCATACCACATTTTATGTTTCCCCGTCCTTATACACACCCATAGAATCAATGTGAATATGACTATTTTATTACACACTATCAAATACTATTATTCTTGACATACAAATTATATTATTCAATTTATCTAATGTTCATTTTGCATTGTTGGTTAACTTGATAATAAAAGAATATTGTTATATTGTGTGGATACTACCAAGAGATGGTTAAAAAGCACTCAAAGACATGAATAATTTATTAAATTAGGAGTATTAATAGTGCCTACAGATCGAAATATTCATAATATATTAATTAATGAATCACATGTAGTAGTATTAAAAATAAACTTTTCAAACAAGACAGCATTTATTTCATACGAACCAATAATTAATCCTATTCGTATCGAATTAGATGAATTATATTGTCTTTGCAAAAAAAAGGAATCAACATTAAATGAAATTAAAGATTTTATTATTCAAAAAGAAGAACTTCCAAAAATATTATCTAATATTGATTATTGTGAATATCTTCATAAAGCTTATCAAGGCATTGAATCTTCAGATCTGAACTTTGAAACTTTTTTTAATATAGAAGAAAATTTAGAAGAAACTCTAGAAGAAGTTTCTGAAGATGATATCAATATAATCATTCAAGAAAAAAAAGATACATTACTAAATATGTTTGAAAGAAGAGATTTACCTTATGCGTTGCAAACCACATATGAAAAATGTAATAAAGATGTAGCAATCAAAGCATATTCTCATAGAAAAGTTGGGTGGTCAAATCCTGAATTTGTATTAGGGAACGGATTCATACTACAGTTTCTAACTAATTTTGGATATGGACACTCAAGTTACTTCTACTCTAAATTAACATTCAATAATATTGATATCGTACCCTTTTCAGATTGGATTTTCTATCCACTTGCTCAGATTGAAGATATAATACGTTATTCAATGAAACATTTTTTACATAATGAAAGTTGGCTTGATGCCATGAACTATGGAGTAGACGCTATAAACCTTTATCAATTAGACGAAAGAAAATTTATTGAAAAATATATTTTTAACGAATGTAAGGATATGGTGAAAGGTCTTGAATTTATAGTCGAAAATCATATCTTCTCTTTCAAACAGTACAATGGCACTTTCAAAGAATACGAGTTTAATGATAAAAGAAAATTAATAAAATATAGAGGGGAAAAAATTTCAGGAGCTTTAATATTTATAGATAGTATATTGAATTTTAAGGGTATAATTATTATTGAAGATTTTATTTCAAGAATTGAAAAACTAAATCGTATAATACAGCCTATCTTAAAGAAAGAATTAAGTATTATAAAAATTGAAATCAAAGATAATTCAAATGAAATAATACAGTTTGAACCTGAGTATAATATTTTATATAGAAAATATAATCTTTATACAAGGTTTAAAAATCGTATAAATAAAATTGTAAACCCCAAAAATGATGACAATTCAAGTGATGGGAAGGTAGACATTGAATTATTTTTTTCTGAACGATATCCACAATATTATGAAGTTATTAATAAATTTTACGAAGTGAGTAAAGTGTATCACAAACTCAGACAATTAGGAACAGAGTTAGAAAATTACTCAAAAGATTTCACCGATTTTATAGAGAGAGTTGATGATTATTTTAACACAAAAAGTGGTTTTTAATTATTCTAGATTATCTGAATTTGTTAATTTATGATGCATAATTAATTAGTTATTATTAAATAGGAGTGGAATTTGAAAAGATTATATCTTGCTTTAGGTGTAGGTGCAATCAATTTTATTATTGTTCTAAATTTAGAATCAATTTTTACTGTAGACGTGCCTGGTATTTTTTTGGGGGCTTATGTCTTTCTCTTTTCTATACCTTCTTTAATTTGGTTCATATTTGAAGTATTTAGAAGTACAATTGAAGGTGGGAAATTAGAAATTTTGAAAGAACAAGAAATCTTAGATTCAGTAGCCAAAGTTTTAGAAGATAAATCCATTCTTGAATTAAGTAAAGTAACATATATTTCTGTTAAAAATCTATTTATTGGATTTGATGAGACAAATAGAAAAGTAATTATAGGTGGATACAATGATAAAACTAAAAAAGTAGATTATCATCTCATATTTGTGAGAGATATATTGAGTTTAGAGATTATAGAAAATGGGAAAGGACTATTATCAACCTCTTCGAATAAAAATATTCTCGGATTGGCTGCAATTGGTGGAATAATGTTTGGTGGCGCTGGTGCAGTTGTAGGAGCAATTACCGGCTCAGTAGCAGGTTCGAAAATTAATGAAATAAGTATTAAAATATTCATTAACGATATTGATAAACCATATGTGGGCATTAACCTTTTGGAAAAATCGGTTTCGAAGGGATCTGATAAATATAATGAAGTTTTGGAGCTTGCAAATAATGTCTATGGAATGATTAATGTTTTAATCGAACGAGAGAAATAATCCGATTATAATTGATTTTTTTCATTAGTTCTGTGCGAACATAATACTAAAACAAAGTGTGTGTCCTTCCCAATCTTGTGTGCTACCTTTATTCTGTTCAAAACAACCGTTAAGCTCAATTTAAAAGCTCTGTAACAGCCGATAAGTATTTATTAGTGTAAAACTACTACTTTTAATTATTCATCTCTAATAATACAAATATATGTAATGTGAATTCCTTTAATACAAGTAGAAGGTTATTATATTAAAATTTCAAAGTATGTCATTTATTCTCCCTTGACAGATAAATTTTAATAAATAATTTTTGGCATAGTCGTGATTTGGACATATTGCAGCGACTATAAAGAAGTAGCTAAAAAGTTGAGATACCTTGCTCTTTAGCGAGGCTTTTTTATTATATAGTATAAGTCAGGATTTGTTCTGTATTGCAACTGACTAAAAATAAATGCTAAAAAGGAGAAATAATGACAATTACTACAATTATTAATGACCCGTGGTTAAAAAAATCTGATTCGAAAGCAGATATTCCAAATGGAGCAAAACTTGTTTGTGCTTACAAATTGGATTTAATAGCTGATTGTATCTATGAAGTAACATTTCTTGTAAGTTCAAAAACACATTATCAGCTTTGGAGGTCTGGAGGTTTTTTTAGTCATACAATACTTAAACAATTAGAAAGAGGAGACATCTCAATTAATGAGTTTAATGAAATTAAAAGACTTCAAAGTGGTATTGCCTATTCATTCAACAAAGACTTCGGTGAGTTTATATCTTGTTTAATGATGTTGGAGCATTTATTCCGTGCCTATTATGGGTATGAAAATGTTAAACAAATTGTGATTGGTGGTATTGTAAAAAGAACTGAATTCGACAAATTAAAAGACCAGCTTAATCGTGAGAGAGACATTATCAAAAATAAAGCTGTGTTAAATGAAACTGAGATAGTAAAAGTTGCCCGTGAATTAGGTTTAGACCCTCAACCAACCGGCAAATATGAAAATATCTGGCGTGCTCGTTGCCCTAAGACTAAATATGGTTTGTATATCAATGCTGTAAAGAACGAATACAAGTGTGCAGTAACCAAGTGCAAGGGTGGAGTTAAAGAATTACGGGCATGTGTTGAAAGGCATACAAACAGAATAGGTTAAGGAGATATATAATGAAAACAAATGATAATAAAATTAGGGCATTTACTCAAGAAGAAAAGGGATATTGGGAAAGACTTATCAAATTGAGTATCAAAGACAGAGGTCTTTCTTGGAAGGATATATCTGTCAGGCAGGATTTGGAAGATGAAAATAAAGTAAGATTTGCTGCTCGAGCAATGCCTACTGCATCTTTTAGTTGTACCAAAGATTATTTATTGCAGTTTGATAGTGGTGGGTAAAGTTTATTCAAATATAATGCTGGATCCAAATCAAAATTCTCGAGATGTAATAATAAATGTTGAATATACTAATCCAGGTTTAGACTTACATAGAGGTTGTAGCATTATGGTAGAAAGTGTAATGTACATGTAAAAACCATTCAGCTCAGATAGCTTGCAAATCTCATTCAATTAATTTTCTTCCGTTAAATAATTATTGTCTTGACGAAAATATTTTAATTGTACCTTTTAGTTTATGTATTTCAAGATATTTTTTTCTTATATAGAGAACTATTAAAAAAGTGATGATGCTTATGTTGAGATAATGATATTTAATGAATTCTCAATGACAGTTAATTATGCTGTTGAGGATAAAAACGGGAAGTGGTTTGTATAATCTATTATTCGCAATTATAATATGAAAAGGTTGAAATATAATTTTTAAACAAACTATGAATAAAATTGATAAAACAGTTAATGCTGGAGTTCATAATTCAATTGGAATTGAGTTTCAAAAGCATTGTGCTTTATACCTCTTATTTAGTAATTTTAGTGAATTGGAAAACAGTCGATATTTCATTTGCATAGAAAATTACGATGATATTCTGTTTTGTTATTTGAACGAAGACGACTTAGTATCCAGCATAGATGCTTATCAGGCAAAGAAATCTTCAACTACCTGGAATTTGATGCAATTAATTGACCCAATTAAGAAAATTCTGAGAGTTGGTACTACCTTGCGTAATGATCCTATAGATAGAGATGAAGACTATACTCACAAGTTATGCTTTCTTACAAATAATAATATTATATTATCTACAAAAGCTTGTAAGAGT